>JAPLFV010000192.1:7008-8666 GCA_026390495.1 Pseudomonadota bacterium
CCAATCTATAAATTTGGCGACCTTGTAATGAATACATGTTACGGCGATAAAAATTCTTCGTTTAGTAGCTACGTTGCATTCCTTTTAGAGAAATCAAATGGCACTTATAAAAGAGTGGCAAAGATCAAAGGTCGAAACACCGCCGCAGAGTCTAAATTTGACACTTACACTTGGAAATCCATCCAAGATTTTAAAGCATACTACAAAGTTTGTACTCGCGGATCAGACGTTTACCCACAACCACCACAACCTCCAAGAATATTGTCAAAAATTGTTGAATGTTCAAGTCGCCAATATAAGTTTGCAGTCTGCAATGCAGGCATAGGATCTGGATTCATAAATTCCATCTCTATGGTAAAACAACTTTCCTGGTCTTCATGTACATCTGGCGTGACTTACGGTGCTGACTCCAAAAGCATCTGGGTAGCAGATGGATGCCGTGCACAATTTCAAGTTTATTATCAGAGCTCATACTACTGAAGCTAGGTGGAATGAACAAGAACCGGCCCAGATCCAATGGATCTGGGCCGGTCTTTTTGTATCGAATGAAGTTTTAAAATCTCAAATGAGTTAAAAGAACAAAAGTTGAAGAATTACTTAGATCCTGCATATTCAATATTTGATCCACTCACCCAAAAATCATCCGATGTTGAACTCCTTCCACCGGCCCCTTTCCAAGGATATTTGTAGTAAATCGCCCTTCCTACAGGACGAATCTCATCCAAGCTCACATCTTCACCTGTCTTGGCCACTCCAACCTGGACACGTTTTCCACCGGATGCAAAGCTATAAACAGGTACATCATCGGTCGATTTTTCTGGATCACGACCATCAACCTTTGACGTTAGCTTCCAGACATGCTTTTCGGGATTCTCAGGAACTTGATAAGCAGGTCGAATACTATTCATGGAGTATTTTGTCGGTTTGGGCGGCTGCGGGTAGGTATACTTCGAACCTTCGCCTGCTACCGCTGGTCCTTTGCCAGGACCGAATGACGACGATTGAGCGTGGCAAATTGATACTTTCATCAATGAGATGGTTGACGCAAAGAAGCAAAAACAGACACGCTTTGAAAATGAAGAAGTCTCATTTCTCATCTCATCCTCCCCTTTAAAAATCTGCGGTTTCCAAATGCGCCATAAGCCAGTAGCTGAACCTTGAAATCATGACTTCAAGCTACAAATTAGCTTTCGGCGCAAAACACAAATTTATAAATTGGATATGTAGATAGGCAAAAAATATCTATGTAGATTCTGCTGAAAAGGGTGATTTCTGCGTTACGTCGTCGAAAAAAAATGCTCGAGTATGTTGAATACACTCTGCTTTTTTTTCTCCTCGCGCCTTGAACTAACCCTTTTCACCAGAATCTATGTAGAGTTTTACCTAAATTGAATTCAACCTAGCATGACGTCTTTAATCTCGGGAAACTTTTCCTTCAAAATAGGAACAATGCCGTTGAACAACGTAATGTGACTGGATGGGCATCCACTGCAACCACCGTAAAGTCGAATCGTGACAATTCCATCATCCACATCAATGAGTTCACAGCCACCTGCATGCAATTCCAACTGAGGGTTAATTTCATTCTGTATGACGGCTTTTATTTCTTCGATCATGGCTTCAAGATCCTTGTTAGAGAGCTGTATATTGTGTGCTCA
>JAPLFV010000192.1:8763-14520 GCA_026390495.1 Pseudomonadota bacterium
CTTTTTTTAATAATGTCAATAGAAGCATAAAATATAGGGAAAATACCCCAATAATTCTATACTAGCTTTATAATTTAAGGGATTTTACCAAACAAATAAAGCATAGGCTGAGACCCAAAAAACCAAGATAGGTCCAAAACCTCGATTGATTAACAGCACTCTCCTCTGAACCGAGGCAGATCTTTGAGATTTTACTCTTTACCGAGCGCATATGGTATCTTCTTTTCCGAAAATGATTTCAAGGGAATATGAACCCTATAAAAGACAATCAATCATTAAACTTCCAAAAATACCAAACAAATATAAACATGAGTAATGGAACAAGGGCATAGCTAATTGATTTGTACCGCTAAAATAAAGTCGCCCCGCTAAATAACTAAAATAAAGTGTCAGAAGCAGACTTGGGACCAGATAAATCAAACCTGCATGTCCAAACCAATACAGAGACACAACCAGCGGAATCAACGTTAACGTATACAGAAACATTTGCAATTTTGTTGACGCATCGCCTTTTACACATGGCATCATCGGCACTTTAGCTTTGGCATAGTCATCTTTGTATTTTAGGGCAAGGGCCCAAAAATGGGGCGGTGTCCACATGAATATCACTGCAAACAAGACCCAAGCTGGCCACCCAACAGTACCGTCAATCGCTGCCCAGCCAATCAGAGGGCCAACGGCGCCTGCAGCACCACCGATCACTATATTTTGAACAGTACGTCTCTTTAAGTAAGCAGTATAAACAACAACATAGAAAAAATTTGCGGCTACTGCGATCAATGCGGAGTTCAAGGTCGCAAACTTCCATAAAATACCAAATGATAAAGCTCCTAAAACTATTGCAAATCCAGCCGCTTTTGTGTTGCTAATGCGGCCGCTAGCAACCGGCCGACGACTAGTCCTTACCATTTGTTGATCAATATCAGAGTCAACGAGATGATTAAAAATGGCCGCAGAAGAAGAGGCTAACCAGGTTCCAATCAAAACAGCAGTAAATAATATCATACTAGGGAGCGCGATTGGAGCAGCCATTAAAATCGCGGGAACAACTGTAACGACCACGAGCAGAGATATCGTTGGCTTGGTTAAAATAAAATAGTCTTTCCAAGTTGCAACAGAGGATAATTGCGCGGGAGCCATTTGAGATATAACTGAAGCTTGGTCCATGTTTTTTACTCATTAATTTTCAATTCAATAATTCTAAGTAACAAGTAAGCTTTTCAGCGAAAAACTCCGTTGTTATTTGCGGCATTTCTTCAGAAAAAAACTACCAGCGAGGGGTCCAACCCATCCAAATCGGGAAAAAAACACACAGATAAAATAAGGTTGGAAACATAAACATAATGGCAATCATGCTCAGCCAGCCCAATCCTTCTTTATTTACGTCTCGTTGTTGCGCATGTTTAGTCGCCATAAAATTAGATCCTCATTGAAGCAATTAAACCAACCAAAATCTTTACCGACTATCATGACTTTATGGCGTAAAAAATGCAAACCCAATTACAGTCAAACGCTTCATTGAAGCACAAAGAGCAGTTGTAGGCTATTTTTTAATCAATTTCTCAGTGGTCTAAGGTTTTGTTTAAAAGAAAATTGTAAATATATTCATTGCGCCACACATTTTTTGAATATGATCTTGTTTCACTATAGGGAATTAACTCAATGAACGCGAGAGGGTCTTCTGTATTTCTAGCAGATTGCCAACTGTGAACAGCCGCTTCTCCAGCGTTATAGGCCGCAAAAACAAGGTGCCTCATATCATCAAATTCGTTTTGCAAATCGAGCAGATAGCGAGATCCGAGTGACACATTAACCTTTGGGTTCAGCAAATCCTGAGATTTTATATCCAACTTAATCCCATGACGCATTGAAAGACCTCTAGCAGTTGGTTTGGTTATCTGCATCAGTCCATAAGCAAATGCAGCGCTTTTAGCATCGTGCTTAAAGCCAGTTTCTTGTCTCGTCACAGCCATCAAAGTACTAGCTCCAATGCCAATTGATTTGGCCTCAGTCTCAAACATTACCTTGCTCGGCATCGGAAAGTAGACCAAAAACTGCTCTGGGAAAAGCTTCCAGTAATTTGGATACTTTGAGACTTTGGTAATGAGAGCTATTGCCGACACCCAATTTCCAGAGGCCGCATATAGGCGACTGATATAGTTTGCCAGTTCAACCTGGCCTTGATCTAAATTGGAAAACTTCAATATTGAAACGACATCATCCAACGCCATCAGCGCAAAATTTTGCATTTTAGACGCAGCCATCAATTCTGCACGCCTAATTTTTTCTTGGAGACTTGAATCTAAGGTCAATATGACATCAGGAGGGCCCATTTTCTTGGACAGATCCTTCTGCAAATCGTCCAACTGCGAAAAATATTGATTCCAGTCTGAATCGGCCGGAGATCCTGACAATTTAAATGCAACGACGCTGTAAAACGATAAAGGGAATTCCTCAACCAAAGTTTTGCGATAAAAAGACGCTTCACTGGCTTGCCCCATAAGTACATGACATCGAGATATCCAGAAGAGGAGCATTGGTTTATAGGATTCGTCAATTTGCTCTGAAAGCATCTCATCCCAGCTAATTTTGGCCAACGCAACATCACCAGAAAGAAAATAATATAAGCCCAAACTCCACTGGAATCTATTTTTCCATTCTTGCGAGAGTAAATTAACTCTTAAACCTGCCTTAGCATCAACAATTGCTCGATCCCAATCTTTTTTCTCGACTGAAATCCTAAATGATCTAAAATGCATGGCTTCTGCTTCAAAATCTGATAATTTTCGCTTTGACTCAACACTTGAAGACCAAAGAGATTGCTCGGCAAGCCTTATAAATTTTAGCGCATCATTCACATATGATTCAGCCAATTCCAGTTGACCTGCAATTCCTTGGTGCCTTGCCGCACTTAATGAATCCTCGATTCTTCGCAATTCGAAAGTCTGACGACTCCACCCAAAGGTACTCTCTTCTAGAGTCGAATTTTTCCAAAGTTTCATGACGGGAATAAACAAGGGAGCGACGCTTGTTCGTTCTCCGCCGTCTCTGCGCATCTTTATAATTCTTGAGTAACTTTCCAATCCTAAATGCTGGGTAGCAACAACAGAGCTTAGCCTTGGAGCGACTTCAGATAAGAGACCCAGAGATTCTTCGATATTTCCCCGGCATTGCTTTTCGATAGCAATAAAATAAGTCTTAATCGAATGATCGAGCGTCATTGTCCATGATTCCAAACGAGGATCACTCCCTCTATCCATCTTACATGCAATTCCTGCTGTCTTTATCAATAGAGGATCGCCGGGGGGTATGCCAGGTCGATCAGGAATACCAGTTGGTTCTGCTCCATCATCTTTGGAGTCAACAATCTGAGATTGAAAGCAAGATGAAAAATGTCGTTTCAGGAAAGATGCTAGCTTCTCGTTTGAAGCTAAATCTTTCTGGATTAGAAAATCACTTTGCTGACCATCGTTAGTTTCTGAAAGTAGTAATTGTGAAAGTTGTTGGATTGTTGGCTTTTCTTTCTGCACTTTACACAAAACTCGAACCCAATTCCGAAAAGCAAATTCACTAAATGGTTGTCGCGCCTTTGTAACAGCTAGCCTCCATTGCTTTGAAGCCGCTTCTAATCCGCTCTCTTCAAGATCTAAAGCATTATTCATAGCGACAATATCTGCAACAACCTCAACAGGATTATCGGAATCTTCGACAACTTTCAGAAGGTCATCTGATTTCAGTTTAAGAGGCCGCTCATCTAACAAATTTGCACTCAAATCCAACGACAATGTCGGACTCTTTGGAGTGGTTGTGCAACTCACACACACAAACATGACGCAAACCGTCTTGATATAAAGATCCATTTTTGCGGAAGAAATCATTTGTGGATGCCTACGAGTTTAAATTTAAATAAGTCCCAAGTTCTGACTCCGGCTAACTCTATTTCATCAATGTGGTCAAGTCAATCACTCTAGGGAAACTTAAACCCGTCAAAACTAGAAAGGCTGCGCCTGGCTCAAGTGTCATTCGATTCACGTCGAAGTCAACCAACCTATTTGCAAATTTACGTTTGGTTGGAAGATACATAAGTTCAATTGTACCGTCGTTGAATAAAGCGATGTGAAGATCTGCAGAGGCTGCAAAAAAGCTCAGTTTTCGGGTGCTAATATTTGGCACTATTTGGATTTGACTCAAATTATTGGGATCCAGAACAGCCAAAACCTTTTCATGCCATGCATATACATAGCCATTTGCCAAGTCCACACCTGACAAATTTGATTTTGAGACATATTGCAGTTCTCGGCTGATTTGATCTTGATCAATCGAAATTCGATACAAATTCTTGCTTTTCCCACCGATCAATACACCGTCTTCATATCCACCAGTTAAGAATGTTAGACCTTGAATGTCTGATGGAACTTTAAGCGTTACGATTGAATTTTTCTTTTGATTCAAAAAAAATATTCCACAAGAGTTTGATACCAGTATCCTGCTTTTTTCTTTTGCAAATCTTGATTGAGTGCAACGATCATCCCATTTGCCTGAAAGAACATTCAACTCACCTGTTTTTAGATTTACCCGCCAAACTCGAGATGCAGAAATGATAAGTGCCTCACCTCGGTGATACTCCACATCTTCAACCATCTTTAAAGACGGCAAAATTCCCTTTACTAGCAATTTTGAAACCGCACCGGTTAAAGGATACCATCTCCAAAAGGATGTCTCCCCCATCAACCAGATTGCTCCGTCAGGAGCCAACGCAAAGTGCTGCTGTACATGGTCAATGTCCATCAATTGTCGTTGTACAGGGCTCGGCTCAAACTCATCCAATCGAAAAGCCTCATATGCAAGCAATGGCATAGCAAAGAATAAGGAGGCAATAAGTATGAGTGTTTTCATACCTAAATCTTAACATGAAGGTCTACCGTGTACAAAAGGCCTCGGCTCAACGCGACATAGGCAGGAACATAAATGGAGTGCTATTCAGATCGTGTTTCATTCTCACACTGATTCTAGGAGATCGCACTACTAACTATAATGATAGAGTTATTCAATAGAACTTATAATAGTTTTAATTTTGAGTCCAAGACCGTGATCCTGACTCAAAAAGCATACCTCTTCTATTTTTTTTCAACTTCAATGCACTTGAGAACTGCAGGACTTGGAACGCCACAGTTTCCACAATCATACCCGTTCAATAAGCTGTTGCCGGGGCAGTCAACTGCCATTGAATATTGATGCGTATACTTTAGCGTTATAATCTGTTTTGCCTTTAAATCTGGGGCAATTTTTGCGCAGATCAGCCTACTCATCCATCCTGGAACTATATGCTGATTGTTTTGAGTTGCGTCAACTCCACGATCTGGCAAACCGATGGCGATTTCATCAGACTCGCAATTAGAAAGTCGTTCTACGAAATTTGTCGTTACAGTAGCTTGTGGCTTTACTGATTTGACAAACATACCCCAGTCATTGAAATTGACTCCAATGCGAAGGCCGGAAGCTACAAAGAACCCACTTGAATCCTTTAGCAGAGCTGTATCACTTGAGTTAAGAGGTATTCCAACTTCCATTTTTACGAGATTTATTCCCCTAGTTCCTCGGAACATAATGGCACCTGAAGGATCCTGAAAACGAACCTTAGTTACTCCCTCTCCTGTTTGGAGATCGCTCATAGAAGACGGCGATTCTATGCCATCATTGCTATTTTTTTGGCTCTCTTCTGTTTGAGTTTTCTGTTTTTGCGGATTCGATTTGGAA
>JAPLFV010000192.1:14621-16308 GCA_026390495.1 Pseudomonadota bacterium
CTAAAAAAATCCACTTATGGTAAATTTAATATCGGTTAATCGAAAAATACCTTAAGTTATCCTTTAAACTCTTAACAGTTACGGAGAGATACCACTCAATAAAGATTAAAAAATATTTGAGTAGCTTCCGATTCTAATAGAGTAAGGGCCTCAGCCTAAATGGCAACGCAATAACGAAGGACAATCTATAAATATTAGATACTTAGACAAAGTTTTACAAATTCTTCATTCAAACTCCGACCTTCTCAAGATCAAAGAAAATATTACTGCATCGTCAATCAATGACATGCATCAAGGCATTAGCTAGCACCGTACCATCGTCCATTCGTGAGCTTTTCAGGTGCTGATCTGAATCGGCTATAGCCATAACAGCAGCAACCCCATTTGATTTTCCACTTTGCACTGCTTCTCGCGCGTATCTTGCTAGAATGCCCGTCAAGGCAATACCTTTCTCTCCCCTATCTAGAAGTTGATCGACCAAAAGACTGGCTTTGGGGAAATTCTTTTCTCTCAAATATTTAAATAACTCAAAAACGTGATCTTCTCTAATAATCCCTACTATCGGAGCGATCTGATTTGCACTCAACGGTTTAGTTTGCCCGGAAAAAACCAAAATTATCTTCTGAATCTCATTGTTTAGTTTTGCAAGATCATTCCCTACACTATCACGTAACAGTGCCAAGCCATCAGGGGTCAATTCCAGGTTCGCTCTCTTTAAAAGTGCTATCATAATCTTTGTTGATTCGGAAAGTAGACTAGGTTCAAAACAAGGAACAACAGTGGCGTGAAGCCTCGTAAGCTGCCTATTCGTCTCTGCATTGGGCTTTTCAGAAAATTCAAATAAAATTGTGTTTTTCAAGGCCTCAGAAGATCTAATTTCTTTCATCCAAATGGGAAGCTTAGACATGTGCTCACATCGACGAATCACATATAGGCAATGAGGATCGAACAAAGACGATTGTCTAGACATTTGAAGAAACCGACTTGCGTCCAACTCTACACCTTCAACAGACACAACCTCCGATTCCGAAACGGATTTCCACTTCACCTGATAAGCATCAATGGCTCTTTGTCTCAAAAATTCGCTTGGCCCAAACAAGACAATAACTTTAGGATAATGATCTAACCCAGAAACTGCGCGCAACTCTGACAATGTTTTCACATAGCCTTCATAATTCATGGGATTGCCACTTTTCATAATTACTTCTTCTTTGTAGCTTTCTTGACTGACTTTTTGGTCGTATTCTTAACTACTTTCTTTGCCAGCAAAAGTGAAGATCGAATCAATTTCTTTGTTTTTATTTTTGCACCTTTACTGATGTTGTTTCGTTTGCGAACCCTTTTAAATGATTTTTTTGTCTTAACTATTCGAACGACACCCTCGTCCTTATCTAGTAAAAATTTACGGCGAAAGGCCTTACCAATCTCATCTAGCTCACGTTCCAATTGCAAAAATTCGACGTGCAAGCTGTCCTTTCGCCGACTTTTAGACAAAATTCGAATAGCAACATCACCATGGGCTTGAATTTCAACTGCCTTCACCAATCCTTGTCTCGACCTATTCAAGGCAGATGCCAATCGTAAAATCGCACTTAAAAATACAATTCTCTCAAACTCATCAATGGCTAAACCTCCAAACTCCGGACCATCAATCTTTGGTCCAGATTTTCTGTGAGACAAAACAATG
>JAPLFV010000192.1:16337-20250 GCA_026390495.1 Pseudomonadota bacterium
TGGGTAAATCCCGAAAGTCGAGAGTTATTAACCAAATAATAACCGTGCTTGTGATAGGATGAAGTACTAATAAACTTTCCACATTCATGCAGCCATGCAGCAACACGCAGTAGATCTCGATCACCCAGCCATTTCCCTTCTAACGTCCCATCAACTTTCTTAGGGTACAAAATGGGTGCCAATTGGTCAAAGATACTCAAAGTTAATCGGGCTACTTGTCCAGCATAAATTTCATCTATGCGCCAATCTCTACCAAGCATAGTCACTTGGTCACCGCGAATGTCGGATGCTTCACCTAATCGTTCATTTCCCATCCGGCGATAGGTATCAATAACGACACCCTCTCGGAGTCCAAAAGTGGTGATAATCCATTCTTTAATTTGGAAAGCCCTTGAAGCCTCCTTCATAACTGCTGCACCAGCCAAAAGAATTTCTGCTCGAGAAGCATCCACTCCAAAAGTTGTTCTAATATTTTTTGCAGATTTTAATTCCTCAAGTGCTTTTATAATGGCATTGAGCTCAAAAACAGGAATGCGATATCCATTTTCATCTTTTAAAAGGCGGCGCTTAAACAGCCGACAATGAACTGCTGCTATTGCCTTTGCAGTTCCAGAAGATGCAATGGCCTTTTTGAAATGCTCGCGCGATATCTGGGGTACCAGAGGGTCCACTCGCAGCCGTATCTGATCATGCAGCAGTCTCAGTTGTTTTGACGTCGGTGGAGAGCTCCCAAAACAGCTGCGAGTCAATGTGACGGCACCTATTTTCAAACTCGTTGCAAAATGAATATCGTCACCTTTTCCGATAATAAATTCTGTTGAACCGCCACCTATATCCATCCCCAAACAAAGTTGATGCTCAATGGGAAGGGCGTACCTCATTCCAAGAAAAACCAATCTAGCCTCTTCAACGCCATCAATGATATCGATCTTAACGCCGCATTTTTTAAAAATTCTTTCTATAACTTCGGAATGATTCTTTGCCTCTCGCAATGCATGCGTTGCGACAGCGCGAACACTGGCTTTATATGCCTTTGCAATCTCCGCCATATGTCTAACAATTTTTAATGCCTTAATCTCACCTTCTGATGAAAGATTACCGTTAGCTAAAATATAATTACCAAGCCGTACACCAACTTTATCAGCGTCCAAAACGTCCAAGTGTCCCGACTTATCAACCCGAGCCACGACCATATGAATCGAATTGGACCCAATATCAATCGCAGCAATTGCTCCAGCATGTTCCGCAGAGGATCGAATATACATAATGATTCCAGTCAATTAACTTAATAATTCTAAATATTTGATGTCCCTGTTATAGTGCAAATTCATTATTTATGAAAGAAAAGCTTTTTTGTTCCCTGCATATTGTGCAAAAACATAAAGTATTAGGATTTATCAATCCCAAAGTTGCATTGTTGAAAGGAATCTATGACAGACCTATTCCGATCCTTAATTTGCTTAACAGCAGTATCATTGTCGGTTTTCGCTTGTGGAGGTGGCAAAAATGAGCCCACACAAACAAACCCGACCGTTAGAAGCGGAAGTGATATTAAAGACGAAGATGTCAAATACTCTGATTTCAGGCCTTCCCTTTCTTCGAATGGAACGAAATTAGTTTTTGTCAGCGGTAAAGGGCGTTCAGAACTGAGAACTGTCCTTGCAACGCGAACTGCAGGCTCAGCATTTTCCGCGCCGTCTCGCATCGATACCGGCTCCATCTTTCTCAGTGAAATTCAAGCCAAAATTTCGCCCAATGGAAGTCATGTTTTGATCTGTGGTTTTTCGAGCGCAGGGAGATCGTTAGCAATTTGCGATATCAGCGGAAATTCTTGCACACGAATTTCAACACAATCTAGGGGTACCGATTCGTTCGCCTTTTCTCCTGATTCTTCTGGATTTTATTATTTCGAAGGTAGCTCATCCTCTAGTGCAACTCTGAAGGTCGCCACCGTGGCTGCCCCAAGTAGTCCCTTTCAAATTGGCGTTGCTAATAATTGGATCCGTGCCTTTTGGGCGCCAGTAGCTTCTGGATTCTCGATCGTTGCAATGGAACCAACTACTAGTCAAATCGGTTTTGCCAACTTAAAATCATATACTTTTGCGACAATTGCCGGAGCAGTGGGCGCTTCAGCAACCTCTTTAACCTCCAATATTTCAGAAAACTCCATTTTGAATTTAGCAATTTTTGGCGGAAGTGCCGGCACAATACCAGCCACAACTTACCTTGCTTCGATTCCTCACAAGGTAACTACCGAGACAACTATCACAGAGTTTGGAAATGTGACGCCAGCATCTGAGCAAAAAAAGATTCCATATTTGAATAGAACCTACGCTTATAGCTTGGCCGGTGGAACCACCACAACGACTTTTAACCCGTTGAGCCTTGAAACACAGCGTTCATTTTTAGCAAGTGATCAAGATACTTCCTTTATGCTCAATCGTATTGGAGGGCGGTGCGCAGGTGAAGGAGACTACACATATGGAGTGGCCTTTGCGACTGTATCCAAAGGTTCTCAGTCAATAAAATGGTCCTACTTAAAGCGGGGCCTTGAGAATAATTCAACTCCCACAGTAACATCTGATTTTTGCGATCGAAAAATTGGAGACAAAACCGTCGCACTCGATTTAACGATGTCAGACTTAACGGTTAATGACGAAGCCTCAAGCTCAGTTTATACCGCTGCGTGGATGAGCAATGTTTCTGGAGATTCGGAGATTTATATTATGGATGTAACCGCAGCAGAAGCTAAAGTATTCAATATTTCCGATAATCGAAAGCCTTAAAAAGTCCACTTTTACACCTTCGATAAATTTTAAAAAATTCATCGTTCATGATTCAAGACCCCTTTGGCGACCGCACAATCCAAATGAATTTGTCGCTTCAATTCATCAACTGAATTGAATTTTATTTCGTCGCGAATTCGTTCTACAGGCTCCACCCAAATATCTTCATGATAAAGATTGAGATCTCGTTGTTCCAATATGTGAACCTCGATCGAAGGTTCAACTAAGTCAAAAGTAGGCCTGGTACCAACGTTCATAACTCCGTCATACTTTGCAGCTGCACCAGGCAATCGAACTCGGACAGCATAAACTCCCGACTTTGGTCGCACAATTTCACCCAAGTCTAAATTGGCCGTAGGAAATCCTATCTGCCGCCCCCGTTTAAATCCCTCCATAACTGTGCCAAAGAAACCCCAAGGTCTCCCTAACATAGTTGCCACCTTCAGAAAATCTGCCTCTTTTGTGATTGATTCGCGTACCCTAGTACTAGATACAATCTCGCCATTCATAGTAACTGCTTCTCGAATCTTGACTTCGTAATTACCTAACAAACCAAATTCTTGAAGGGTTTTCACGGTACCCAGTCTTTCAGCACCAAATCGAAAATCCGCTCCTACAACGATTGCTTTTGTCTGAAACAGATCAACGATAATTTTTTGAATGAATTCATCTGGTTTGTACCTTGCAATCCTTTCGTCAAATTTCAAAACAGCAACCGCGGATGCCCCGTGTAGACATAATGATGCAGCCCGGTCAGCAAGCCGCTGCAAACGGTAGATTTTGCCACTCCTACCAAAGAATTCCGCCGGGTGAGGTTGAAATGTCAAAGCAATCACAGGCGTCTCTGGCCTTGGATTTGGCCAGTCGAGAAGGTCTCTAATCAAGGCCTGGTGCCCAATGTGGCATCCATCGAAATTACCTATTGTTATCAGACTCCTACAATTTTTAGTGTACTCCTCGATCTCAGGTATTCCATTCAATATCTTCATTTTATTCCATTTTTGTTGTAGAATTTTTAAACATACCCTGTTATGTCCATGACGAAAGCATAACACGACGAACGAATGAGTGAGAAGCATCACAATGAACGATCAGATTGGTCTTGATACAATATTGGCTGCCTCAGG
>JAPLFV010000270.1 GCA_026390495.1 Pseudomonadota bacterium
GAAAACAATAGTTGAGCAAAGTAGACTTAAAGAAGTCCAATACATGTTTCAGGTATACCAATCTAGCTTTATAGACGATGAAATTGTGTTCAGCACCTATGAACCAAACAGCGAAGTTATGCTAGAAAACCTAGATGCAGACGATTTACAGATAGCGTGGAGGCAATACAAGGTCAATGGAGAGAATATATTTGCAAGTTTAGTTGATCTGACGAAATCAGTTAACGACCAGCTAAGTTCAACACTAAAAACTATTGAAGACATACAATTACAATATGCAGCAATTGAGAAAAATCTAGAAAGTCTTTTAGATGTCCTTGAAAAGCATTCAGCTGAGATCGCCCCATCACTGTTGGCGCACTTCGAAAACTCCATAAATCAAAGGTTGGCAAAACATAACAAATGGATTGGTGATATTCAATATCTTGAGTATCAGAAGGCGACAAACAAACACAATGATTTAAAGATGACCAAGGATCTTGAGTACCAAATATTAAACGACAACTTACGAGCAAAAGATGTAGGAGGTCGACAATGGCCAAGATAGTGCGCCGAATTACCTATTGTGTTGTGCTGTGTATCGTATGTACGCAAGAACTGATGGCAGATATCGATTCTAGCCCCAAAGTGGATGACACAAATGTTAATGAAAGTTCTGCAATTGAGGCTCATCGGCAATTCTGGGACGCGTTTTCGGACTATGAAAAGAATAAACAAAGAGCATCAGTAGTTGAATTCGAGCGCGCCAAAGAAGGAATAAACTCGCAATACGAATCAGTAGAGCTTAAGGCATTAGAGGAGAGAGCTAAAATTCTGGATGATTCGATTGCCTCTTATGAAGGCCAATTGGCTAAAAATCGACAAGCTAGCAATAGACCTTATGTACTTTTAAACCTTGCACAAGTATTGGCTGAAAAATTTTCGATTGAGAAAGAAAGCGATTTCAGAATTGCTAAAGGAAAAGATACTAGGCAGCGAGCACTCGCCGTTCTTAAAGAACTCGTAGATATACATCCAGAATTTGAATATCTCAACGAAGCCAATTATCATAGAGCTATTTTGCTTGAATCTCTTGGTCTTAGTGTTGAAGCCTCAAAAATATGGATTTCGCTTGCTAATGCGGTTAAACAAGATCGGTTCTGCCTACACGCAAACCTGGCTGCTGGCGACATCTCATTTTCAGATGGAGACGCTGTATCTGCGCTCGCCTTTTACGAGCGAGCAAATGACATACTTCGTAAGAATATTGAATCACGTAAGGTCATCGATGAACTACGCATTCAATATAGGCTTGGGTGGGCAGCATTCAAAGCCACAAATCACAATAAGGCAATAGTTGCAGCCAAGGAGCTGCTCAATCCAGGTTTAGTGGCTCGCGCTGCACGACAAAAAGGAAAAATTGAAAAGGATGCCCAAGAATTAATTGGATTCAGTCTGTTTGAAATGGATGATTCCTCAGAAATGAGACGACTGCTGAGGCAACCCGAATTCACAAAACATCTTGGCGCAATTGTTAGCATAGTTCTGAAACGCTATGCAGCCGCGGGGCAACATCAAAAAGTCATCGATATTGGTTCTTGGTACAAAGATCAGATTGCAGGTGAAATCGCTGGACCAGAAGCACTTTTGACCATTGCAAGCAGCTATAAACATAAAAATCAGACAATTCAAAGAATGGACATTCTGGAGTCACTAGCTCTGCTCCTACCGTCAAATAGTCTATGGAGAACAAAGCATAGGAATCGTACTATTGAGGTTCAGAATCTTGACACTATTGGGTTGCATGCGGCTATAACGGTTGCTAACTGGTACTACGAATCTGGATTGACTTCCAATTCCCCCAGATACTTTAACAAAGCAGCTGGCTTTTACAATATTCTAGTTAAATTCAAACCCAACACCGAAGACGCTATTGGATGGCGAATTAGGTCTGCAAACTGCTTACTGTACTCCGGAAAACTTCAGGAGTCAGTAGAACAGTTTGAAGAACTATTGACATCTGTCACCACCCCGTTAGAAAGCTTGTCGGTCGTGATGTATCAAAAAACCGTAGCTCTCGAGAGAATATGGCGTAATACCATTGAGAAAGCTGTAAGCGAAGGATTTGAAGCTAAAAATTCATCGCCTGCAATCCAAGCAAAGATTGCATTAGAAAAAAGCGTCGAGGAGCATGCTAACAAATTTCCCGGTCAGTCGCGATCTATTGATCTACTCCTAGTCGCAGCTAGCGCGAACAGAGACATGAATCTATTTTCGGAAGCGGCCAACTTCTGGCAAAGAGCGCTACTCGGTCAACCTTCAGATGCGCAACGTTCGATGGCGATTCGTGGGTTAGTGTTCGCTCAACTCCGTGGCGGAAAATCTTACGAAGTGATCACAATGGTCTCAAAATTTCTAAAGTTGGAATCGAGCAAAACACTATCTCAAAACTTAAAAACAGAGCTAGAAGGAGTTCTGTCCTCGGCAGCCATGGATGAAGCAAATCAAAGGAGCAAACAAGGGCAGCATGAATCTGCAGGGACATTGCTCATTGGGATTACGGAAGAGTTTCCAAACATCCCAAATAGAGAAATGCTCTACCGTGATGGCGCGTACATGCTTGCCTTGGGTGGTAAATGGTCACTTGCTGAGGACTCCGCAGGCCGGTATCTAAAGAGAGGCCTCAAAAAATATTGGGGAGATATGACCTACCTAATGGCTCGAACTTCAGAGTATCAATTGAGATTTAGAGATGCGGTTAAGGCATATCTCGAATTGGCAGAAGCCCAGCCTAATCACTCTCGAGCACATATTGCACGAGAGACTGCTGAGAAGCTGGCAATTGCTGACGAGAGTTTTGCGGATGCCGCAAGATCTAGGTTTCTCGCATCCAAAGCCACGCAAGATAAACAGCTCAAATTGTCAAATCTCGATTTGGCCATTGAACACAGCCTTAAGGCCCTAGATCCAAAATCTGCTCTAAAGTTTGCAGAAACACGCAGATCGTTAAGCATTTCTGAAACTGAAAAAATCGAATCTGCCATAAATATTGCCATGATTAGACATGAGCTTGGCGAGCACCAAGACGCCATTGACGATATGGATACACTAGCTGTGCAAATTGAAAAAAATAGATTCAAACTTGGCGACGGATATCAAAGACTTGCTGCAAAGGTTAACTTCTTCTTAGCAGAAAAAATCAAAGAGCAAATGGAAGATATCAAATTAAGCGATCACAGTGACAAGAGTTCAATCGTTGCAAAAAAGGCTGATCTCTTTCAAAAGCTAACCATCAGACTTGACAAAGTGGCCTCGCTCAACCAAAAAAACTATAGCACACAAGCTAGATATATTTTAGGCATAACGGCGTCACAGTTAGCCGATGAGATCGCTGGAATTCCAGTTCAGCTCGGCGAAAGTTTGACTCAAAAAAGTGAAGATCGGTTTCAACAAAACATCTCCAGACTCCAGGAACTTTCAAAAAGGTACCACTCTAACAATATCCTGGCTAGACAGAGAGCACCGGAAGCCTATGCCAAGGATGACTGGGTTCGAAAAAGCGCATTGAGTCTATCATCAAAAAATTCAGAAAACTTGACCTCGACACAGGATCAAACAACCGCTGCCATTCAAATGGAGGCACCATTGCAATGGGAATATTAACCAATGTTGGATTCACTATGCAGATACCTTTCTTTTCAATTTTAATTTTAATTTCTGGTTGCTCGACAACAAGAGAAAATATTGGAGAGCAAGATAATTTAGATATCGACAGCAAAACAGAAGCCATCACTGCTTTTACTCCAAGCAATAGTGAGCCAGGTCCCAAAGCAAAGGATGTTTTTGAATGGCAAAAACATTTTAAAAGTCTACCGGCGCCAAATGATCGGGTGAAACTGGAAAGTCAATTGCAACAGAAGACCGGCGCAACTTTAACTGACTTGCAGAAAAGGGCTCGAATTGAATTTGCTCTCGGCAAGCTCGCCAAGTCAGAGGCAACCTATCGAGAAATATTGAGGCAAGACAAAAACAATATGGAGGCACTCATTGAGTTAGCTTCGATTTACTTCAAGCAAAAAAATTCTGAAAATTGCATTAAAGTTCTGTCGGATGTCAAAGAAATCATTATTCAGTCAGAACAGCCAGACAAACTATTGTTGTTCAGGTATCGATACTTGCTGTCTCTTGTGCAAATAATGCGAGGGAACAGGGAAAAGGGGCACGCCATACTTTCAGACCTGATAGGTATAGAACCAAGTTTCGCGCCAGGATACAGTGCCCTGGCTGCATCATACCTTGCCATCGGAAAGGACCAAGTTGCAAAATTCATTGTCGAAAGAGGGCTCGACCGAGGTATCGAAGATCCTATGCTATTCAACATCATGGGAGTCGTATTTAAGCGAGCAGGAAAAAATGCACTCGCGAGAGACTATTTCAATAAAGCATTAGGCATTTCTGGTCATTTTGCGCCTGCTCTTATTAATCGAGCAAATTTGAACATTGAATCCAGCGAAATGCGGATTGCAGAGACTGATCTTAAAAAGGCTCTCGAGGTTGACCCCCTAAATGTTGAAGCGATGATCAATCTTGCCGTCGTTCAAAGACAAACAGGTCGATTTAAGCAGGCAAAAGAAATGCTCGACAGGGTCATCGAAGTTTCGCCAGAAAATGCCCAAGCTCGATTCAATTTAGCCTTAATAATGAAGGAGAATTTAAAAAACAATACCGAAGCGCTTCGGCTCTTCCGAGAAGTCATGCAAACTGAAGATGCAAATCCAGATTTAAAAAATCTTGCACGCGCAGCTTCAGAGGAACTTAAGAACCTATAAATTCAGGAGATAAGAAATGTTAACAGCAAACAATGGTAAACGCCCTTACGACAGAACCTCAAATGTACTGATCGTCGACGACGATGACACTCTTCTAAAATTCTTCAAGATCCACTTGAATAAATTTTTTAGTAAAGTTGTGGTAGTTGAAAATGCAAAACAAGCCCTAGAAACTTTAAAAGAAAAGGAAATTGATATTGTTCTAACAGACATTAGGATGCCAAAAGTTGACGGCCTTCAATTGATGAGCAAGATCAGACGCCTTCACCCGGATATACCTATTTTATTGATAAGCGGTGAACCAATAAGTGAAGAGCAGGAAGTTAATCTTAAAAATGCTGATGGATTTTTGCCGAAGCCATTTAGCGTTGATCAACTTAATGATTTTATCCATTTTGGAGCTGATTTAAGACAAGTTCTGAAAGAACTTTCGACTTTCTTAAAAGACCCCAAAAAGGTCCGAGAAGCATTTACCGCCAAAGATCAAGGATTTGCTAAATTTGTTCAGGAAGATAAGCGTGA
>JAPLFV010000300.1 GCA_026390495.1 Pseudomonadota bacterium
TTTATGATGGTGGAGATAGAAAAGCTCAGCTTAGAAGATGTTGATTGGACAGGAAAGGTAATCGAATTGATGATATCTATTTAACAAGCATTTAACAATATTGACGTTTTTAATAAAACTTTGACATTGTATTTAATATGTATTAAAAGATTTAAATACAAGTTTAGTATTATATATAATAATAAGCGAGGTTCTTCATGAAACATATGATGTCTGCAACTTTGTCTGTGTTTGCTCTAGCAGTTTCAGCGAATGCATTTGCCGCCAAGATAGAGTCAGGCCGTTACAATGCCGCTACCAAAGCTATTGAACTCGATGTGGCTTATGGTGGTGGATGTGGTGAACACCAATTCACTTTGGATGTGGGGGCCTGTGCCGAATCTATGCCCGTGCAATGTCGAGCAAAATTAATCCATAAAACTGATGATACGTGCGAAGCCTATATTATGAAAACGATTTCCATTAGCCTTAAGTCAGCAAAATTGGATTCTGAATATTATGCTGACGCGTTTTTGACAATCACAGGCGATCAAAATAGTTCTGTCTCCCTTCAGCTAATGGAGGAGTCGAAGGCTAAAGCAGTGGAAACATCGATAGAGGTACTTTCGACTTTGTCTTTTGACGGACAAACTCTCGACGTTGCATATTCAATTGGCGGCGGTTGTGCCGAGCATAATGCAGATATTCGCGTCAAGGTTGCAAAAATTGCTTCAGGAGCGGTCGCAGCTGTTGTAAGTGTTGTTGACATAGCATCAGATCAAGATCCTTGCGAAGCGCTTCTATTTGTCACAAAAAAAGTGAATTTGAGAGAGATGATTTTAATCGCAGCCAAATCAGCGGGAATCAGCGATGCTCAAGATCGTGCCATAAAGGTGACCCTTCCTGAAGTTTCCGTAAGCGGAAACTAAGGTCGAAAGATTTGTCGAGCTGCATTCTCCGGTAGGAATCTAGTGTTCAAGAGTATTGAAACCAATAGGTAAGCCCCCTTTTCAGGGGGTTTATTTTTAGCATAAAGGTCATGGTAGAATGGCAAAATCGGCACTCATATTGGGATCTACTGGATTAATTGGTCGATCACTTATTGACGTTCTCAATGGAGAGCGAGGTGAGGCATTTTCCAAGGTCAATGCAGCCGTTCGAAAAGTCGACATGTCTTTGCCAAATAACGGAAGAATCAATCAGGTCAAGGTTGATTATGAACAATTGAATCAGTTCCAAGCCTTCTTGAATGTGGATGTCATCTTTTGTTGCTTGGGAACGACGATCAAAGTCGCAGGTTCCAAAGAACGCTTTCGAAGAGTTGATTTTGAATATGTGACTCAGATTGCACAAATGTTTTCTGAAGCGAATCCGCAAGGCCATTTTATAGTAGTTTCCTCATTGGGCGCGGACCCTAAGTCCAACGTCTTCTATTCTAAAGTCAAAGGTCAGGTTGAAGCTTTTTTAAAGGAGCTTCCTTTGAATAGAGTCACAGTTCTGCGGCCCAGTCTGCTTTTAGGCAAAAGGCAAGACGTTCGTATCGGAGAGAGGATGGGAGAGTTAGTGTCCTTGCTGTTGAAGCCATTTTTGATCGGACCACTTAAAAAATATCGCGCTATTCAAGCCAGTGTTGTTGCGAAAGCTATGGTTGAATTGGCCAATTTACCAGCACAGATTCGTTTCAATGTCATTGAATCTGATCACATAGAACAAATTGGTCATTAGGCATTTGCCGTATTCATATCTTGGTCTTATGGGAACTATTTACGGGAGATTCATTTTCTTCTCCTAAGGTTATGTTCACTTATGCACTGGCAAGATCTAAGTCATTCATTTTTACAATATTTGTGATTTTTTGTTTTTGGTGCTTTGGATTGGTTCGTTCTAATTTGAGTTTGATTAATGCTTTTGACACAGGTCTTTATCTCCAAATTTTGGAAAATATCGTTAGGTATCAAACTTGGGAAAGCTCCATCACCGGAGAATCAAATTTTTTATCCCACCATTTTCAACCAGTGATTCTCCTTTTGGTACCTGCCCACCTAGTTTGGCCAAAAGCAGAAATGTTGTTCCTAGTGAGTGCACTCAGCGTTGGTTTTACAGCCTATTTGATGCTTAAATTGTATTCTGGCCGCGTACGGCCTCTTGCGCTGTTTGTGCTGGTGCTAACCTTTATTTTGCAGCCAACGGTTAACCTGAGATTGTTGCATTCCTTTGTTCCTGAAGTTTTGGCGTTACCGGGCCTTTTAATTTTTGCTAGTTGGCTAAGTGGGTTCCCCGACCTATCGCAGCGACGCTATTATTTATTCGGGTTTGCTTTGTCACTGTGGATAGGCGCTTGTAAGGAAAATTTATGGTTGGTAAATTTTTGGGTATTTTTTGCGATGGGGGTAAGTTTTAGCAGATGCCGAAGAGCTTCTTTTCTTCTTGCAGGTCTTAATTTGGTCATTTTTGTATTCTTGTTTTTTTGGTGGATGCCTTCAATGACAAATATGCCGTCATACTATGGGCAGCGATATTTCATGATTGCCGAGTATAGCGAGTTGGGTCTTTGGGGACTTGTAAAATCTATGGTCTTTAATTTGTTCTCAATGCGATCTTTAAACACATTTTTTGGATCAGCTGTTCTTCTTACCGGTGGACTAGTTTTATTGGGCTCTAGAAGGCCGTTAATCGGCGCACTTCCATCATTGCTCTTCATTTTGATGTCGAATAGCTCCATTGTTCATTCGCCCAAAAATCATTATCTCATGCTTTGTATGCCATTCTTTTGGATTAGTGTTTTGGACGCCTGGGAAAAGCTTCAAAACCGTGAAATTCATTTTAAAATACTGAGGATGGCGACCTTTGCTGCGTTTGTATTTGGGATATTCTCAACTTCAATGACATTGATCGAGTTTGCATCGATAGTCGCTAAATGGTCTCCAAAATTGTCTCTTGTGCAAATGGATATTAAGCGGGTGAAGGATTCTTTAAAACCTGATCAGAGTAAAATTATCGTGGATGGGACCTTGCAGCCGCTTTTTTATGATATTCGATATTCGCTCACAACTCTTGCTTTTATTGGCAATCCAAGACAGTTGCAGGTGTCTGATTTTCCAACAATAACCGATGTTGTGACCTTTGTAGATGTGGATCAAATTAGTGACTGCGGTTCCGTCAAAGGTTCGGTCCAAGCTGATGGTGGCGTCAGTTATGACTACGAATCATATCGACAGTATTGTGATTGGCTAAAAAATGCAAAAAAAACAAAGGTAATCTATCCTTCCGATGTTGTGCATTATACTTTGAACAATATTTAGGTTTCCAGCTCAAATGTCAAACCATTGACGCCCTGTCTAATTGTAACATCCATCTGTAGAATCAATTATGTAAGTGGTAAACCTTCGGTATAAATTGGCCGGGTGATATGGATATAAAAAAAATTCAAATTATTGATTACTATATCGGTAATAGTATGTATTTTTTTATTCGCCCTGTGACTCAATTGCTTGGGAAGATTCTCAGAAGAAATCACGACATCCTGCCGCGTCGAGACATGCTATTCATCAAAATTGTTGGGGGCGGCAGTGTGGTGCTCGCATATCCTGCAATTTTAAGCATTCGAAGGCAATATCCTGATATTAAATTGAAACTCTTGTGTACCAAAGCAGTCGAGATTTATGCAAGGCCGCTGGGAGTTTTTGACGATTTTATTTTGGTAGAGACAGGAAGTTTCTTGGCATTAATAACATCTGGAATTAAAGCTCTCTGTCGATCAATTGGAGTTGATACCATTGTAGACCTAGAAGTATATAGCCGCATTAGTGGCATTTTTGCGCTGGCAACTTTGGCACGAAATAGAATTGGATTTTATTTGGAATCGTCTCAATGGCGATTGGGTGTTTACACAAAATTGCTCTTTTTCAATCGATTCTCTGGCAGCTTCTATTTTTACGATCAAATTGCCCTAATGCTGAATTGCAAACCGGTAGCAATTGAAGACGCGCGAAATAATTTGCTGAATCGACTCAAAGCTGAAACGGGATCTTCTTTAGCACTACTCTCGGCTATGAAACCGATTTCCTCCAACCCATGCATTGCAGTTGGACATGCTTGCTCCGATTTGGGAAAGGAGCGAATTCTCCTGCCAAATCAGTGGTCAAAGGTTCTTGGCAAGAAATTTTCTAAAAGTGACACATTCACAGCCTTTATTCTCGGTGGAAAATCTGATTTTCAATCTGCAGAAGCGCTTGCAAACGAGATTAACCGGGTTTTCCCCAATTCTCATGTAGTTAATGTCTGTGGAAAGTTGACGCTCGAAGAATCAATGCGACTGATATTAAACATAGGCAATTTCTGGGGGATTGATTCCGGGCTATTACACTATTCTCGCCTTCTGGCACATTCAGTGCATTCTTTTTGGGGTCCAACTTTGCCAGAATCGCGATTGCGTCCCCATCCATTCTTGGTAGAAGATGTTGTTCATTATGCAAAGGTTCCTTGTTCTCCCTGTGTGCATGTAGCCGAAACACCGCCATGCAATGGCAATAATTTATGTATCAGGTCCATGTTAGACGCAGCAGGATCGTCAACACTAAATAGTGGAATTTTGAATAATCCTTACTGGCCTCAAGACTCACACGAATTCGCATTAGAAGAAAGGGCCAGCTAGAATAATGTTAGACTTTTTTGCATCAAATCTAGGTTATGCAATTTGGGGACTTATCATTTTGCTTTCATTTTGTGGATGGGGCAAATTTATTCTATCTTTTGATGATGGATCCGACTCCAAGGGATGGGGATTTGAAGCTGGGATTGGAATGTCAGCTGTTGTCGCTATTGGTGGTCTATTGCTCTTGCTTCGAGGTTTTGGAATTTTCTCTATTGTTTTAGTGCTCAGTCTGGGAGTTGTTTTTTTTATTTACTGCTCGTATAAAGCGACAATTGCTAATAGAAACACAAAAAGTGCGCCAACATTTTATACCCATCAAGGGTTTGCGGTAGTTCTCGTTCTGTGGTTCGAAGTTGGATTGTTAGCCCTTCGATATCTTTCGACGATAAATAATTACACAGTTAATGCTGCGGATGATTTACCTGCCTATTTAACTTTTTCAAAAATGATGCTTGATACAGGGACTTTTATTGACCCGTATAGTCTTCGCAGGCTTTCAGCCTATGGTGGTCAATGGTTGCTCCAATCGTTCTTGAATGTTGTTAGTCCAGGTAAATTGCCTATTCTGTTTGAAAATGGAGTTTGCCCCATCATCGTGTATGGGATTTTACGAGGCATGCTTCCGAAACACGAGTCTTGGGTTCCGATATTGCGGATATTGTTTTTAGGAATAGTTAGTTTCAAAATCCTCCCTGCGATCAATTTGGCTGCGAATTGGTCTGGAGTGGTGGCGTTTCTTACGGTGTTTCGAGGCTTTCAAATTTCAGAAAGTCGCCCGCATTTGAAGCCGCTTTCATACGTTTCGATGATATCTTTGCCTCTTGCGTTGGCAGTGACGTTACGCGCCAATTTTATTGCTCCAGTTGCCGTCTTCATCGCTGCGGTCATGTTCGTTCTTTGGAAATCAAAACTCGCTAATTTTCCAAAGCTAGTGACGTATATCATGGGTTCTTTTACGGCATTGCTAGTGCCTTGGATGGCAGTTCAATATTTGTCATCGTCAACAATTCTTTACCCGGTGTTTCGAGGTAATCACCGATATAAGATTGATATCTATAACTCGAGCGGAGGATGGTTTACCGCTGAATTTGGGAATAAGTTTTCAAATGTTTTGGTCGATTGCCAGATCCCACTGGTTGTTTGCATCTGTATGGTTGCCATTGTTTCTGGGAGTCAGTTTAGAAAGCACTTTATTGTCGTTGGCATTGTTTTGCTTACGGGCGTTTTATCGACCTTAGTCGCATTTCCTGACGCTGATCGAGGAAGCTTTACAAGGTATACGTCATCATTTGTGTTTGCAGGGATTGTCTTTATGATGGCTAATCTAACTCACCAGGTTGAGCGTTCTAGTAGTGCACTTAGTCAGAAATTCACATTATTGAGAGAACATCGACTAACCCTATCTTTGATAATTGGTTTAATGATGGTTCTGTTGTTCGATGCGACGGCCGACCTTAAAATCAAAATCAAATTTATGACGGTTCAAACAAATAGATGGGGCCAGTCTCTGCTTAGTGTTGATCGATCTCTATTCACAGATGCAAAAGAATACGGAATGGCCCAAGCGGCATTGGGGCCGAAGAATGGCGCGCTTCTTATGGTTGACAGGCCTTATCACTTTGACTTTAGTTTGAATAGGATGGCCAATCTTGATTGGATTGGACTTACATATCCTAAAGGCTGCGAATATCACTTAAATACTATTCGCGAGTTTGCGGACGCAGCAAAAAAGTGTGGTTATTCCCATTTGATTATGCAAGATCCAAAGAGATCGTTAAACATGTTTAATGAATACATTTGGAAATATAAAACTCTTTTTGTGGAACGTATGTCGCGACAAATCGACGACGGATTAGTTGCTAAGACCTTACCTGCTACAGCAAGGCCACTAACAGCAAATGATAAGATGTTTGGACGGTTCGGAGAGCGATTTTCAAGTTTTTTTGAACTTTTGACACATGTTCCGTCGCATGCGATTATTTTCAAAGGCCAGAGTTTAATTGTTGTTGATTTGGAAAAAATATAGGACTTTCATGCAAAAGGGCTGATCAACATGTCTTTAAGTCTCGAGAATGAAAAGTTACCTCCTGAACCTCTATGTGGTCATGGATTGTCGAAATTGATTAAATCGAATTTTCGATGGAAATGTGTCACCTGTGGTTCGTTTTGGGACGAAGATGCTTTGAATACAAAATTTACTTACGATCAAAATTACCCTGAAATTAGGGGACATTTCGAAACTTCACCAAGGTCGAATCGCTTGTGAAGTAGGTTTTGGTGGAGGCGCAGTATTGAGCTTCCTTCAACAGGAATGTGGAGAAGCATACGGCATTGAAACAGTCACGTTGTCCATTGAAAATGCCATTAGCAGAGGTATACCCAAGGAAAGGTTGTTCAATGCCTTGTCCCTTCCGCCGGTTATTCAAAAAAAGATCGACCTTTGGATTTTTTTAGATTCATTTGAACACATTCCTAACCCAGGCGAGTTCTTATCTTGGATGGAAAATAATACTGCACCTAGGGCAGATATCATATTGGTAGCGCCTCAAGCCGGAAGTCTTTCAGAAGTATTACTTGGGCGATTGTGGCCGCATAAATTGCCAGATCATCCTTTTCAATGGTCAAAAGTAGGGATTGAAAGCCTTTTTGCTCAACGCGGTTTTGAGCTTCGGTCGTCCTTCTTTCCTTTGAAGCATATCTCACTAACTCAAGTGTTAACAATACTTGGTCACAAATTTGGATTCAAAGGGCGTTGTCCATCTCTTTTTGAATCACATATAGTTGTTCCGTTTAATTTTGGACAGATGGGGTTACACATTAGTCGTGGTAAGTAATTTGAAAATTGACGGACTGAAATTGCGGATTACATATCACGCTATTGCATGCGCTGTAATTTGTTCCTTTATTGTCTATTTTTTAAATTTTAAATCATATTTATGGGAAATCGAATTCCGCAATGCAAAGTTGTTTTTGATTTAAAAGTCATTCTAAATAGTCAATTGGAATATTTCGGTGCGAATGGGAAGTTTTTTGGTTCAGATCAAATGGGAAAACTCATTGAAGTAACCAAACCTACAGTGGATGATTGTAGTGTTTTTTCTGAGCTTGGCTATGGAGTAGATGATTGCCCTCATCGCAGATATTCTTATTCAATGCGAGTCGATCCGGAGTCTAAAGGGATAATCGTGACTGCAACGGAAATTGAGCGAGACGGAAAGCGACTTGTGTTTCTAAAATGTGATCCAGAAATACCACTAGATCAGTGGGGGATAGATTTGACTTTCAAAATCGGACATATAACAAAACACAGTCAAGATAATTGTGTTTTAGCGCCTTAGCTAGTCTTTGGCGCTTTCGCGCCAAAGACTAGCTAGACCTTGGTGGCGTGATTTTCATTCGAGAAGAACACGACATCTTCACTTTTTTATTATATTGGACTATGCGTTATCGGATCGTTGAATGTCACGCACTATCGTTATTTTCAAAAAAATCAAAATCTGCACAAATGGCCGCAGCGGCAATAATACTCCGATTCTGAGGACTCCACGGATAATTGCCAAAGTCGACAAGGAAATTATCCGAATCTGTAAAGAATTCTTTAATTGCCCCGGCCCATTTTTTGGAGATTCGTGCCAATTCTTGCCCCTCTAGATCCCGAACAGCAAATGTCCAAATTTTAAATCGAGAGCTTGAGATACGAGCAAACACTTGTTGATTTTGATCTGTGAGGTCATAAACTTTGTTGAGTACGCTAAATTTTTGCCTCACAGATCCAATGATTGGACCGTTTGGCACTGAAACGTCAGTGTGCGAAAAGAAAAAATGGAATTTCCTATGGAGTAGAATGGTATCTTTGCCTGTAGCATCAATAAATTTAATGCAAAACGGGCGATGGGATTTCAGAATGAGTCGTTTCAAAAAATGTAGAAATCCACGTCCTTGTTCTACAATGGTGCCGCTGGGAGCGCCATCATGGTCAAACACTAAATATTGGTTTCTAGTCTCAAATCCTAGGAAAAGTTCAACTATCTCCCTCTTTTGCTTGATCACAATTCTGGGGCTTTGACTCATCGTGACGGACAGATCGGTTGGTGTGCGAAGCTGGTATTCTGAGGAACTCTCAGGTTTTTTACCTCTAAAAAATCCCATAAAAATTTTCTCCAGTAGATGACAAATTCGAGTCAAAAGAAAGCTATTGTCTTAAACCTAAAAATTGAACTGCCGTTGCAATGGATTCCAAGCGATCGCTATGAAGTGCGCCTATATGTCGGTTTCCTTCCAAAATTTTGACTTTGATTTTGGAGGAAGGTACTGACGAATATAGCAATAACCCTGATTCTAAAGGAACCACTGGATCGTATCTGTCATGGAAGGCGAGAACCGGTATATTCAAGTTCGCGGCATCATCCATGGGGTTCAGATTTCCAGACAAAAGTAACCACGGCAACCATTGAAAAGGCCAGGTCAGCCAGATGCCGTTCAATTTCATCCGACCTAAGCCGCGGTAGGAGTGGAATGAGCTTTCAACAATCAATCCATCAAGTTGAGACTTTCCTTGAACAATCGATGGAATGGCAACAGCTCCACCTAAGCTTTGAGCAATCACGTACCTTCTATTATTTGGAAATTTATTGCTCATCCAATCAATCATCGCAATGCCATCGTTGACAAGTCCTTCTCGCGATGGAGACCCTGTGGATCCGTCATAACCTCGGTAGTCAAAGACAATGACATCCGCGCCCAATTCGGCTAACCATGCTACTGATCTGAAATGTGTTGATCTGTTTTCTGCATTTCCATGAAACTGCATTATGGCAACATTTTTGCTACCACCTTTAGGCTTAATATGCCATGCTTGCAATTCGACATCTTTGTCCTTACTGACAACAGAAAAAGACTCGTATTCCAGATTGAGACTGCTCGGATTTCCATAAAGCTTCTCGTGAGGTTGATAAAATACGTGATTGCAACTTGCACTGAATATAGTCACTAACAGGGCAGACGCCGACTTAAAAATGGTAGCGAAGGCTAAGTTGTTTCTCATTCCCCGACCTCCTCCAAAGAGCCAGTCTAACTTGATCGATTGTAACATGACTATATTTTTAGAGTATCGTAAATATTAGCTTCATTCTGATGTCGTGACATATAGCCAAAGTTTTTTTTGAGTAGTTTGCTCTCTTTTTGATAGGTCAACTGTTTCTTGAAATGCTATCATTTAAGAACTTGCGCCTTAAACTCATACCGTTAATGTGAGCCTATGCTGTTATTTTTGGAAGCGTTGGAATATTTTTTTATCGGACTTGCCCTTTTGTTCGCAAAGGTCACGCCCGTTTCGTTAATGGTAGGTTTCTATGCTTCACTGTTTGGAATCTTTGGTTTGATTTGGAGTTATGGTCATATTCGGCCAGGCAGAGTGGATGGGGCAGATGTTTCTGGTCCTTGGCAATTTGTGAGGCATCCAGAAATTATTGCAAGATTTATGTGGGTGTTTGGACTGATGCTTGTATCTAGAGTTTCCTGGATTTATGCCTTGGCAATTTTGCTGCTCGGAATGCTTTACAAGCGGAAGGTTGTGGAGGGTGACGCCGATTTAAGATATTGGCTAGGCCCAAGTTTTGTCGTTTATAGGCTACTGACACCTAGTTTTTTACCTCAGTTTTTTCCCGCTAAACTTCCTCAATACTCGATGAGAGTTAACATTCAAAAGAATCCGTGGTCATATCGGACTGCCTTGAAGTCAAAGGAATTGAGATGGGCTTGCATCATTTTTTCTTTGGTGAGCTTGTTTTTGTATATCGCACTTTTATGGGAGGCCCCATATTGGGTTTTTCGTCTTGTCGGCCTATTGCCATTGGCTCGAGCATGTTATTGTATCAAGGATTCCAGGTTAGATTTAAACAGATCTCTAAGTCAAATTTGGATGAATTTAAGTTCTAAAAAATTTGGGAGGCCAATCGATGACTCGTCCGACAATTACTCCAGCCATTGATTTTTACAATTTTGAACAAATGTTGAATGATGAACAGAAAATGACGATACAGTCTGTTCGGGATTTTGTGAGGAAGAAATTATCTGCAAACATAGCCAAGAATTATTTGAATGAAACCTTTCCCCAAGAGTTGATTCGAGAGTTTGGCGATATGGGATTGCTTGGAAGTAATTTAGCAGGATACGGGTTGCCGGGGCTGGATCAGATTTCATATGGGCTAATTATGAAAGAGCTCGAACGATGCGATAGTGGTGTGCGAAGTTTTGCATCGGTACAAGGTGCCTTAGTGATGTACCCAATTCATGAATTTGGAAGTGAAGCTCAAAAGCAAGAGTGGTTGCCAAAGTTAGGTTCAGGTGAGGCAGTTGGGTGTTTTGGTCTTACAGAAAGTTATGGTGGATCTGATCCAGGCGCTATGAAGACGACTGCGGAGTTAAAGTCCGGTAAATGGCTTTTAAATGGATCAAAAATGTGGATTACAAATGGAAATCTTGCAGATGTAGCGGTGGTTTGGGCCAAGACAGCGGAAGGGATTCGCGGTTTCGTGGTTCCTACAAATACCCCTGGATTTACGGCCAAGAAAATGACGGGAAAATTGTCACTTAGAGCTTCGGTGACCTCTGAGCTTTACTTCGATCAGGTAGAATTGCCTGAATCAGCGATGTTGCCAAAATCAACGGGTGGTCTTAAATGTGCATTGTCGTGTTTAACACAAGCTCGCTACGGAATTGCTTGGGGTGTTTTGGGAGCCGCTGAAGCCTGTTTGGAAGAAGTTATTCATTACGTCAAAGATCGAGTTGTGTTTGGAGGACCTTTGTCGTCCAAACAATTGATTCAAGCAAAAATTGCTGACATGGCAACCCGAATTACGCAGGGTCAGTTACTAGCGCTGCGCCTCGGGCAGTTGAAAGAAATGAAATTGATGCATCATTCACAAGTTTCAATGGCTAAACAAAACAACGTGAAAATGGCGCTTGAGGTGGCTAGACAGGCGCGAGATATTCTTGGGGGCAACGGGATTATGTCTGAGTATCAATCAATGCGGCATATGTGCAATTTGGAAACGGTCTATACTTACGAGGGTACTAACGATATTCACTTGCTAATTGTGGGTGGCGAGATTTTAGGGGCGCCAGCTCTATAGGGAATATCTTCGTTTAATGTCGATTCATTAAAAATATCTGAATAGAAATCAGTTAGGCGGGTGAGGCAATATGAAGCACGTGAATCTAAAATTGAACTATGGGACTGTAAGGTTTGATTTATTGACTTTTGTGCTTTTGGTTTCATTGACATCCGGTTGTCGAGCAACGAATGTACCAACCACCGAGCCAAATCATGAATCCAATGGCGAGTCTGGTCAAGATTCCACCTCTCGCCCTCCCATTGTTCAACCGCAAAAACAGGTCAATGTCATTTCGCAATCTTTGACTGCTGCTGCAGATGCAAATGGGTCAATGGTAGGAACCATTCATTTGAGACTAGATTATATATCTCCTCCCAAAACCAATGGGGTTGCCGTAGCGAGTTGTTATGACCAATATGCTCCTACAATGACAATAGGTAATGTGACCTGTATTGAGCAACCAACTATTAAAGCGGAACTAAAGGTCAGTCAAACAAATCAGATATGCTTTACGCAAAGTACAACCCCTAAAGTCATAGCAGTATCTGGCGTAAGATTGCCTGGTTGTACTGCGAAACTATTGATTGAGATTTTTAAATTTTCTCCTGAAATTAAAATAGAAATTATCAATTGAGATGACCTGGCCTAAATTGCAGTATTGCAGTTATCTTTTATCATCGTATTCAGGCAAAAAAAAGGCGATCTGACTGTGCAGATCGCCTCGAGTGTCTAGATTTCTCTATTCACACTGAACGGCTAGGGCAGTATCAATGAGCTTGCGAACTTTTTGCTCGCCGCCTTGGTCCCATTCACCAACAACGTTTCCAGTCATGTTGCCTTTGCAATCCACTACAAATGTTTGTGGAATGCCATTTTCTGTGCGTAGTGTATTATAAACTTTTCGTCCTACATCTTGAATCACAGGATGATTTGGATTGTGGCGTCGGATCCATTCAGAGTAATCAAATGAGGATGTATCCAAACCTAAATCCAAAACTTGAACACGTGTATTGTCGCGAAATTCTTCTTTTAGTCTATCAACATTGGGTGCATTTTCATTGCAGTAGTGACAGCTCAACCGATATGCTTCAAAAACGAAAACTGAATTGGGGTGGTCCGCCATGTTATAAACTTCCCCTTGAATACCGTTTTTGACAGGAAAGCTCATCATAGGGATCGACGCAGCTTGTGCAAAGTTAGATGCAACCAACAGTGCAGCAGAAAATAGAAGTTTCATTTAAATCTCCTTAGGAAAAGAAATCGCGAAAATCCCATATGTGACACCGTGCCCAATATGCTTTCACGAATTCATCTCCTATTGTAAACAATTTAAATCCTTCAATCAAAGAATTTAATTCTTAGGAAAATCTTAGAGAACCGTTCTTTCTCTTAGTTATTCCTTATTTTTGGATTTGAGCGTTTCACAATTGAGCACAAAGATTCTTGTTAAGTTCATTTGTTATCTGGCTTGCCTGTCCTATGCCTCTTTTGCCTGGCTTAATAAAGTTTGATCTGTCGTCGAAAGCATGGGGGCAGGCGCGCTTTCATCTTGATGAGTGACGCTTTCACAATGACAGGATGGACGGTTCAATGGATCCAATTTGCCAAGAAATGCTCGATCGCGCCAACAAGCTAATTTTTGTGCGAAAGTATGATGAAGCAGATAGTCTTCTTAAGCAATGCCTCATGTTGCCGGGTCATAGTGAAGAACCATTAGTACATTTGCGTCGAATTGAGTTAATGAGTTTGCTTGGTCGCCTGGAAGAGTTGAAAAGCAATGTTTCATCAAAAATGGGTAAGGGATCGCAATCGAGTTTTTGGAATGCTTTAAATTGCCTTGTTGATCTGTTTATGGTGAATGAGATCGGGGATGTTGAAGAGATTCTTGAAGATTTGAAAGAAGTTCAAAAGGAATATAAATCGTCTTCGTTGTTGAACTTTGCCTTTGGCTATGCATTTGAGCAAATGCGCGAAAATAAGTATGCCGTTCATTACTACGAGCAAAGTTTAGCCATTGATCATACTTGGCACCCAAGTCTTTTTGGGCTCAGTCAAGTTTATTTTGATTTAGGGAATGTGGAAAAGGGGAATCAATATTTTTCACAGTATGAGGCAATGGCTCCCTATAATATTTACGGGAACTTTGAAACTCACAGGCAGCTAGCGCGAGATTTTACTTTAGAGCGTAAGTTCGATGAAGCAAAGATCGCAATCGAGACGCTTACAAATTGGTGGGTTGAAACAAAAAGATATGCACCACTTGAGATTCAAATTTTTGAGAATTTGGCAATTGCGGGAATTCTGGATTTGCAAGGACTGAAAGCTCAATCTTTGAATAAGAGAGTCCAGGCGAGACTTCATGCAGAAGAATTTTTAGGTCAGTCCACTGATGAGAATATCATTTATTTTGTCGCAAAAATTTTGGAGGAATATGGAGAAGAAGCTTTATCATTGAAAGCTTTTGCTCAAGTACTGAAAGTAGCCGGATCAAATTCGAGCGTTGTTCAAAAAATTGGGGGGCAATTTTTATCTGCAGGCAAATTTGAAGCTGCAAAAGAATTGTTTCAATATGCCTACCTAGACCATCCTGATAACAAAGAGGTTCGTTTTTGTCTTTTGGTTGCAAAATTAAAGGTGGCCGACCTCAATGTTGAAGACTATTTGGCTCAGCGAGAACGCATTAAGTTGCTTTCGGAACGAGGAGATGGCGTAGAGTTACTCGGTCTTTTAAATTCTTTATTGCAAAAATTTACAGATGACGCCGAGGTACACTATCATATCGGTGAAATTTTCTTGAAAATGGGTCACGCCGGGAAGGCTGGCAAACACTTTCAAAAGATGTATGAAGTTGATCCATTAGGTCAAACAACACGACTGAGGTATGCTCAATTCTTGATGCAAAATGATGGCGAGGAATTGGCAATGGAGATTGTCAATAAAGTTGCGCCAAATCAAAAGCAAAAAGTCACAGAGGCATCAGCCGAAATTCAATGGTTAAGAGTTCAATATTACGATCGAAAACAGCAACGAGACCTTTGCAACGAAGCTCTTAGGCCGCTACTTGCAAAAGACCCTTGGAATATTGCCTATCTTATGCAGGAAATCATACAATTGACTGCGATTTTGGAAGGCGAAGAGGCTGTTAAACGCGCAAAAATTAACTGGTTTGACAAGTTACAAGCCAATGAAGAGCACAAAGTTGATTGGCTGGAATTCGTTCAAGAGAATGAGCGGCTCATGGGAATCCATGCCTCTGGCCTAGCTTATGCTCGGGCAAAATTGCATTACCTTTACATGAGAGGCAGTCATCATGTCATCAAGCAAGTCGTGCATGCGGCTTGCAGGTTTGATGCAGCAAAAGGCGCATCTGAGTTGATGAAATTAATAAATACCAATTTTGATAGCCCTTCAATCTATTGGGCGCTCGGATTAGTCTACAAAGAGCTTTGGCAACTTGAAGTTGCAGACATGTGGTTCAATCAATCTCTTGCAATTCCAGGAATTGATAATCGTGAAAAAGGAGTGATCTATTTGGAATTGGCCGATGCGTTAACGTGGCGCAGTGTTGACCTTCCAAAGGCAATTGAGTATTGCCGTTTAGCACTTGATTTAGGAGTGAGGTCTTCCGAAAGTGAAGAAAAAGCTCTGATGGTTATGGCACATGCGATGTTGAAACATGGGCAACCAAGACAAGCTTCAGCCTTTTTAGAGCAATTGTCCAAAGTTAATAGTGAGTCACTTGAGATTCAATACCTAGTGGGCCTCGTTCATTACCGCAACGGAAACCAACAAAATGCAAAAACTATCTGGAAACCATTTTTAAAATATAAGCCAGAAATTATTAGAGATCATAAAATAAAACAGGAAATTTTAAAATATTATTATGAAGGTGCTCCATATGCACCGACACCGTTGTCAAAAGTGAACTGACTGGCCAGCCAAATAATGATTGACACATGACACCCAATATGAAAAAACTGGTGTCGAGCATCAAACGACATTTTTTAGAAGATGGCACTGGAACACACGAAGCGAAAGCTGGAGTGATGAGCTAGGTTCTTAGGAATGGTGCGTTTGATCAGATGGACACAAGGTCAACTTTAGAAGTTGTTTGCGGACATCCCCTTTGATTATGTAGATCTTAGTTCTGAATTGGGTCGAGATGGTATTTTAAATGAATTGATTTCCAGGGAATGGAAGTCATTTAGCAAGAGGGAGGATTTGCTTTGAGATCTGTAAACAAGAGTTTAAGTCAAAAGAATTCTAATATTACGTCAAGTGCTCAGTCATCTGGTTTTTCCGTACACTTCTCGCATTCCTGCAGTGGATGCGGCATTGACGCAAAATCTATTCGTCGAGAGTTTAGTGATCAAGTTTGGTCTGCCCTGGTGGATTGGAACGAAATTCCCAAAACAGCGGTTGATCAACCCATTTGTAATGATTGTTATTTCAATCTTAGAGACGTGCTCATTGATCGAGCCGACGAGATTCATCAAACTAGTTATTCACCAAATGCTCGTTCTTCTGATTTTAGCTACGCCGCTGCCCGCGCTTAAGTGAATTAGCAACGGTTTGGTATTTAGAGAAAGAAAGTCATCTAGCCACCTAGAATCCAGCGATCTTAGGTGGTCATTTTTTGCCTGCCTCGTGATTTTTGATCCAAGTTTAAAGTTTCTCCATCCGACTCCGAAAATTTACTGTCGAAACATTAGACAGTAGACTTAGGAGGTCTTGAAATGCATAAAACTGTTAGAAGCAATCTGGATTCGTTTCAAAAATTAATGGATCTCCAGGACCGCCAGCCTCACCGGCTTCAAGGGTCAAATCATGGTGCTGATAGCTCCGTTTATCAAGTTGTGTTGAATCACATTTGGAATTCTAGATTTTCTGCCGCCGCTGATTTGGCGTCGGAGACGATTGCTAATTTTGACGATGACACAAGCTCCGATGAGCAAGAGCAATTGACGATGCAATTGTATAGAGCTTGGATTGAAGCTCTAGTTAATCTTGAGGATCGTGATTCTCTGTCTTATCTTGCGAATCACCTGTTACTTCTGGGTCAGGAGCAATCGGAAAAGCATTCCGTTCAAAAATATAATTTGCTCGGACTTAGAGGAATTATTCATGCAGAGTTGGATCAGGCCCCAGCTGTTCGACTCATGATTCGTTCACTCAGTTCTCATAATGAATCTTATTATGTTTTAGAATTCCTACAAATATGTGCTCGTCGTGGATTGAGTGATTCTGATTTTATCATTACAAATG
>JAPLFV010000325.1 GCA_026390495.1 Pseudomonadota bacterium
GTTAATCAGTAAATACTTTCTCTTTTTCGAACTCATTTTTGGTATTCAAAGGAACAGTGGATGCATCAGGATCAACCACCATCAAATTTGAGCCATTCAAAACTATGGAAATTTAATCAAACGAGAGCTGCCATATTTGTCGAGTTAACACTGCTCGCTTTGGCTGGATTCATTGCATGGTCATTTTGGTCTATTTGGTGCCCGGAAGGTGTCGAAGTATGCTTAGGTCAAGGCGGCATAGCACCTGCCCATTATCTCTTCCTGGCATTGCTCCGACCTTTTGTGCTGACTCCACATGCGTTTGGAACCTATTTGGCCGCGCGAAGTTTTAGCGAATTTGATGCCATTGTTTTGTCGGCCATCGCCAGCACTCTATCTGCCATTCCAGTCTATTTTTTATGTTATTTGGTCGGGAAAAATTTAGCGGTACCATGGATGTCACACAACCTCCCAAGAACCCTTCGATTGATTCATAGTCAAGACTACAAATTTATTTTTGCCACAAGACTCATTCCAATATTCCCTTTTGATATCATCAGTTGTTTAGCCGGGGTCTTTAACCTTAACCTCAAACGATTCTTAATTTTTACATTCTTGGGAATTCTACCAGAATGTATTTTTCTCACACTGATGTCATCTCCTAAGGTCTCTTTTTTAGGAATGACGATTAACGCGTTAGGATTAATTGCTGGACTTGTATTGGCTCCCTTCTTCGTCATGGAATGGCAAAGTCGTAAGAAAGGAAAAAGCCTAATTGCAACTTTTAGGGCCGCTTACAAAGAGATCTTAGAAGAAGCAAGGATGACGAACCAAATTGTGAAACGACATTCCCTAGACCCTAAAAAAACCCCTGTCCTCTTACTTTACGGGTTCTTTTCAAGTCGTCGAGCGTTGCATTTACTTGAAAAGCAATTGGTCGCGGCTGGATTTGATGTCTTGAGTTTCAACTTAGGTGGAATGTTTGGCACCTTTTTCACGCATGGAGTCGCAGAAACAGCTGAATTTATCGACTTCAAAATAAAACGGCAAATGGAGCGTCACGGATTCAATAAAATTCACGTCGTCGCTCACTCAAAGGGAACTTTGGTTGCTTATTGGTGGTTATTGAAACTGGGGGGCAGCAAATATTGCGATAAAGCAATCATGATGGCGAGCCCTTGTGCTGGTAGTTACTATACCTATTTGGCAATTGTGACTCCTCTCGCATTTTTTTGGCGAGACATGTGGCAAATGCGGCCCGGTAGTTCTTTTTTAAAGCTGCTACAAGACAGTGAGATACCCAACAACCTTAAAATTTGGTCGCTCTACTCGGAAGCTGATCGACTTGCTCGAGGTTCATTAGGTGTTTTTAGACCAAAAACTGGAAAAGAGAATATAACCGTTCTGCCTATGCATGAGTATAGTCATTTCGATTTCATTCTAAAGCGAGGACCCATTCGTGAAGTTGTAAAAATTCTCACTGATGATCCTTCAGAGCGCGATCAGTTGATCGACAATGAGGGGACAAGCCTTTCGCAAATCATCGGCGAAAATGAAGACATCGCTTGACGATAAAAATTAGCGGTAAAAATTTAGCGCTGCTCAGGCCAAAAACTTTCTCTCTAAAGCGACGTCGCTTAGAAAAATGCGCGTCTTCCTGAAAGGATGCCAGCCTCGCAGGATCTATGCTTCTAAGGTTCTTTGCTCGCCTCCTCGCGGGGACCCCTGGCCAGAATGACTGCGTACCCTGGCTTCCGCTAGAAAGCTTCGCTTAGCGCATAAAGCATTAATATTCTCGATGTAAGTTGTTTATTTTAGCATTTAATAAAATGTAAAAATTGATCTTTAAAATTTTGAAAAGGATAAGAAATCGCCTAGAATAGTGACAGTCATCAATAACAATTTCTAATTTTGCTAAGGAGAGAGATTTATGACCCTCAAAGTGTCGTCACGATATTTTAAAGCAGGAGTGGCTGTAGGGCTCATGACTGTTCTCGCAATCTCTGCGTGTAAAACAACGTCCAAAAAAGGCGCCTCAGATCTTTTGGGAATTAACGACAACGATGGTGGTAACGCTAGCGCCGTCGACATGAATGATCTTTCCTTTTTGTTTACAAAAGACAGTAGCAATACTTTTTATCCATTGATTCAGATATCGAAGCCTTGGGAATATCAAGAAGAGTCTTTGAATCCAAGTCAAAACCCGATTTTGCCTCAGTCGATTTATCAAAATTTATTGGATAACTCCATTCGGTTTGGGCAAGCGGCTAACCTGGCATCGCAAGCGGGCGTCCCAAATGCGGATGATGGATTTAAGTATGACGATTGGATGGTCACTTCATTTCGTATCGATCCTTGCGCTCCATCTCTAGCGATGGATGCAGGCCGAGGGATACCTCCAGGTGCAAATGCTGCGACTGCGACCGCTGCAAAAGCATTGATTGCCGGTGTTTTTGGCGCACCTAGTCCAAACGTACTCACATGTGTTGTGCAGATTCGATTGATCGTACAGCCTCAAATTGCAGGAAGCAACTTTACAAGAGCTGATGAATCATCTGTCCACTTAGTATTCCGACTTAATGGCGATTCAAGAGCCTTCTCTTCCAACGGTATCGTTGGACAAGAACTCGCTACCGATATTCTAGAGTTAAAGCGCAGTTCTCCAGCACCGACAACCGCTGTGCCGCTTCAAGAGCACCCTGGCTTAGTGGCTGAGGCATCTACCACTAGTAACTCAGACGGCCCATTTGCAAAAAGGGTTATAAATTTCCTAAGTAAATATTTGAGTGGAACGATTCCAGCTAACATTGCGGTCATTCGTACGTTCAGAGGAACGACTAACAACAAAGTCGACCTTATGTTCGCAGGTGGAACAAATGCAACGGGAGTCTTCCAAGCTGCTCCTATGCCTACCAACAGAATTGCTCCCACAACATTTTTTGAAGTTTCCTCTGGATCTGACCGTTCAGATTGGACGATCACTCCAATACCAGAGCAAAAAGAATCATTGGCTGATCTGATGGTCAAAAAGAGACTTCAGTTTAGCCCGTCGCATTTGGCCTCCTTCATGCAGTTTGATAACCCAGAAATCACCCATTTCTTCGGAACCGACTGTTTAAGCTGCCATGGTACAAGTCAAATGGCTAAAGAGGCGAATATCCATCAGCATCCAAACCTTGCAGCAGTGACCACTCGGTATCAAAGTCCAGCTGGAGTCACTGGCTATCCTCTTCGACGTTACCTTCCTGAATCTGCACAACAACGCAACGGTATCGTCGTAAGAAACTTTGGTTGGGCTGATAACATGCCGATCATCGGCCTTAGATCGGTCACTGAAACAGCGTCTGTTGTGGACTACATGAACCACAACGTTTTAGGCGTTCCAAATCCAGGCTACAACTGTGGAGCAAATGAACCAGCTGTTTGGGCTAACGCATTGAGAAATGACAGCTACGACGTTAAATCAGGATCTCAACAAAATCGAATTCAGTTAAAGCAAACATTATTTGCTCAGTGCGGCGTAGCGCCGGTTCAACCAATTGCTCGTATCGCAGCGAATGCTCAAGGATCTGGCGCTCCATCACAAGGCCCTTTGACGACCACCAAGGCACTTCGCTTCAACCCTAGTTCCCTTTATGGCAGAACCTTTAGTGGAACAGATAATCAAAATATTACTCGATCCATTACATTTAACGCCCCAAGTAACGGTGTGCAAACAGCAACACATAAAGGCCAAGCAAACACTCAAGAATCTACTTGGGAAGTCGTCCAACCAAACTCGTTGGTCTTAACCTTGAAGTCAACTGGAGGAAACCGTTACTATACAATCGTCAATGGAAATCAAATCTGTTTCAATGGAGACCTTCCCACAGCTAAGGTGACATCAAGCTGCCTCAGTAGCACAGGCGGGGGCGCTGCTACTGACTCTGGTAGCTCAGGGCAGACCGGTTCAACATCGGTGAATTTTACCGGAACTTACACCAGCCCTGAAGGCCGAGCATTGAGGTTTACAGGAGCGAACACTCTTGTCAACGTTGGGCTGCAGAAATCAACAAATGGAACCTGGACTTTTGATGCGTCCACGAATGTTCTGACGGTAACATTGTTGGATTCGACCAATAATATTAATAAGTATAACTACACTCCAGCAACAGATACTTTGTGCTTTATTGGCGGCACTTGTATGACCAAGAAGTGAGGGCAATAGGTTAAATTAGAAAGAGGCGATCCGATATAAGTTGGATCGCCTTTTTTGCGTTTAGATTCTGACAATATAACATTTGCAGTTTTGCAGTATTGCTACCTTGATTGACAGGCATTCACGGCCAATTTGCAACCCATTGTGGATGTGGATTCAATTGCGCTGCGGCATTCAGCCAGAGCCTTTTCTTGCACAGTCAACCGATCTCCTCGACCGTTCACACGCCCCTTCTCAAAAGGCTTGCGGTCTCAAGAGTCGGGAATATAAACATGCCAACGGCATTATTCTGCCCTGAGTTAATTTGAATAGACCGCGCTCGTCACAATTGCTCGATCATCAAACTGACTTTACATATGAATTTTCCTATATTTTCCGTTTATGAAAATTTGGCGTATTTTTTTTATTATTTTATAAAATTTATTTAATAAATTGATTTGAGATATAATTTAAACGAGCAAAAAATCGTTAATTCGTTCATCTCCTTGCTTCATTTTCTAGGTCCATTTCTATTGAGGATTCATCATGATCATTCGCAAGCTGTTTCTGTATGTCGCATTACTCCTTCCTGTAGCAAACTTGAACCTGATTTCAAGCTGCAAAGGACGTTCAGACAAAAACAGCTCTTTGGAGTCTGAAAACATAAGGATGTATCGAAGTTTTAGGGATGATTTTGAAAAGAGATTGAAAGACCGAGAATACGAACTAAAAATTGCGAATGAAAGCCTCCATTCTCTAAATTCGCGTTCCGATTATTATTCACTGCGGCGTGTCAAGAATCAGATAGTCAACGCACTGAAAAGCGAGCAATCTCTTGCTGTCACATACAACGAGGCGCTTACCCGGCTAAGGAATCAATCACTCGTGCACAGTCAAGGAACCATGTCTGTTTCGATTGCTGAACTTGACGCTATTATTGACAAACTACTTGATATATCTCAGGCTGTTCTCACTGCAAATGCCTTAAATATTCAAGCCGAATGGTCTGCAGACACACTTGCGGGTCTAAAAAAATCCCTAAGTGAAGTTGTTCTTCCTAGCCATGCAGCTGTCACGCTCTTAGTTAAAAATTTAGGTAAGCCAAAACCACAGCCTGAAAACAACAATCAGTCTCCTGGAACCGTCGCGTCATCTGCAAGTTCCACAACAGGCTCTTCAAATGGCGCCTCAAGCAGCCAAACAAGTAATGGACAATACAGCGCTGATACTGGACGTGAAACATCATCCTCAATGTCCACTGCTATCCGACCGTCCATAGGTAAATCTGTTGGCAGAATTGGAACCAATCCTTCGTCGGGCGGAACGATTATCAGTCGTTCTTCAACAACATCCAACGGCATTGTATATGGACGATATTCTGGTTCAGCGATATCGGGATCCACGGCATCGCTACCTATTCCAAAGACTGACGGTAGCTTACCAGGGGGATCAACAAGTTCGCCAATTGGCTCCAAAGCAGGGATTTCAAACAATCCCGTCTCAACAGGAAGTTCAACACAGAACTCCAGTCCCAACGGTTCGTCTCAAACCACATCCAATGCTTCAGACGGAGTCGCAAACACTGAAGAGACATCATTTGAAAACATGCAACGGACGCAAGAATATTGGGCCCAATTGTTTGAAAAAGCTAAAAACCCCATTTTTTTCCAAAATCAAGGTAAGTTGATCAGCAAAATAGCTATTTCAAAGATCATTGATGAAAGCCTCACAAAGGATGCTACCGCTTTTGCAAACGCGATCGTTGGGGCCTTTGAAAACGTCCCAGAAATTAACGCCATGCTGACTTCCGATTCAGGTGTCTATGAGCAATTCTCCATCCGCACCCATACGAAAATGGTGCTTGGAATATACCATAGTCAAATGAATCTTTATCCAGTCCTCCAGCAAACAAAGACTAAAATTGACCTAGTCCACCTTATGCCAGTTGTCATGGTGATGCACGATTTAGCAAAAGGCATTGCCAATGCCCGACAAGAAAAGCATTTGCAGCATGCCTATTCGACACCCGTTGCGAGGGCTATCATGAAAGCTATGGGTTATAGCTCGGTAGAAGTCGACTTAGCCGCGGCGCTGATTGACAATGATATCTACGGTGAGGCCATGATTTCGACTCCTCCACGCTGGAGCAATCCCTTTGATGGTGAGTCTCCACGACTTCTGTCAACTGGCATTGACTTAGTTACCCAAAGCGACATGATTTCGATTACTAGATCGCTTATGGAACAAAATGTTTTGAAAAGTATCTCCTCTTCAACCAATCAACCCATAATGCCATTGCCCGAATACGGCCAACTCCAGCGCCTATATTATGTATCAGACGCAGCATCGTACCCTAACTTGATGAAGCGGGTTTTTACGACCTCAGAGCACGCACCACTATGTAACTTAAAAGGCTTAATTTGCGGTCACAATGGAATCCTGGAAACAATCAATGACTGGCTCGTTCACTTTGCGAAGCCTGCAAACGAACGCGGAACACAGCCTAAAACTCCAAGACTAATGGCTGCAGACTTAATTGAAAAGAGATTGATCAATCCGGAATTCAAAAACTCTGCTGCTCAAGCGTCAGCGACTAGCGGAGTTGAAAGTCCTAAACCAGAATATTTAATGAGTACTCCTAACGATGATATTTATAGACCGAGCAATGGCAGCAATGTAGCTCCAACGGAAGCAGCCCGCCAACCGTCATCGCGAGACCAAGAATTTGCAGAAGAAGCGAGCAAAAGAGCTGTTTCGACCTTTAGCGGAATCGTTAATTTCCTAAGAGCAAATTAGGTTCTGGTGCCATAAGCGCCAGAACCGTCTCCTGAGCCGAAGGGGCGAAGGATCTAGAGTCACCACGTCCGTTGGTTCCAATCTTCCACATATGCATGTTGCAGATTATAAAAAAAGGGCCTTACAGCCCTTTTTTTACGTCAGAAATAAAACCTATCTGGCAATCAATAAACAACATCAACAATCGCAGAGTGATCTAAGAATGTAAATGTTCCAGAGGTAACACTCGAAATTGTCGACGCACTATAAGTACCATTCCATGTGCCAGCTCCCACAACCAATCCAAACGTCGAATTCGTCAATCCGCCGCATCCTGCAAAAACTGTCGCACCACCAGAAAATGCGGTTGTTAACGCGACTGTGGTTGCCACGGATTTAGTTCCTGCACAATGTGACGCACCGGTGCCATTCAACCGATTAAAGTTCGTATAAGTTGTAGCGCCGGAGCTGACTGTAAACCCTGCCGTTTGAAAGGTCATGGAACCGGTAGTCGTCTCTACAGCGTTTGAACAGGAACGAATCATTGTTTCCATTCCCGAGATTGCCGACGCTCCGCTTGCTGACACTGCAATTGTTCTTTTTGGTAATTCGCGATTCATATAAAAGGGAGCAGATCGCTCACGGACAATTCGTATTGTTCTTGTATTGATATTAACTCCAGTTACGTACCAGTTCTCTTTCCACAAGACTCTCAATATCTGGTCACTTGCTGAAGCATCGCCTGAGGCCGCCTTAGTTGTGGAAATCACTCCATCTGTATCACTTAAAGTCGCACCTAACTCGACATCATAGAACGTCGGTTTCTCAGCGTAAGATGTATCCCCAGAGGCCGCAGTCGTTTTGTTAAAGCAGCCAAGTTTTCCCTTTAATGAAAAATCGCTGTTGTCTTGGTAACGATTGCGTGTAAACAGAGCACTGGTTGCATAGGTTCGAGCACGAATATTAGTGAAAGTGGCATCCTGAGATGAAACGCTGACGAGAGTGTTTTTGACCGTTGACGTTGCTGCGGTGTCAGAAAGGGTTGTTGTCTGTTCGACCACTTTATCCCACTCTGTCACAATCAAACCATCTTTCGCCGTAATCGTATATGATATATCAGTTCCCACCGCCGCGGCGATTGAGGAATTATATAAGATCGTTCCAGGTTCTGCGCCCTCAGCGTATAAATTTCCATCTGGATCCGCTTGAAATGGGCCAATTGTCGACTTTCTCGACAACGTTTCACCTGACAACGTTCCCCAGACATCAACATAAAACAGGTCTCTAATGGACGCAACCCCAGGTGCACTATCAGACGGTGATGCCCGAACGATTCGAATTCGATTGATCGTTAAATCCTGACCGGTGACCTCCTTTTTATCGCTTGCGTCCAATATTGTCTGCGAGTTACCCGCAGCTTCATTCACAACAGTTTTCTGACAAGACGACAATATGGTTAACACACTCAAAATTTTCAAAAGGTCCAAGTCTAATTTCATAATGCCCCCAATCAAAGTTCAACTACAATTCTTGTTTAAACAAGCTCATTTAAAAAATTATTAAGGCTACGAATAGCCTATAACTTCCAACCCAACTCAAAACCCATGCCAAAACTTCGACCTATTAAATTTAGTGATTCTCCATTGTGTTTTAATGGTCCACCGGGCATCCGAGAACCCGACGTCACATGAATGGACGTCCTCAAAGCAAGATTCTCGCTAAAATTTGGCCCCACTACGCCAAGTCTAGCGCCATAAATGACACCTGTATTTGCAATGAAATCATCACCAATGTAGTTCACACCTGACTTCGTTAAAAAACTGCGCTCCGCAAATCCCAATAACCCATCAAACTGCAAAAAAGTAGCAGCGCCAATTTTTTTTGCAATTCCAGATGCAAGCATATAATCCCATTCACTTAAACTGGCTTTCGATTTTGAATCATCTCTTGAGCCTTGAGGCGTAAAAGAGCCAGAATATTTTGCGTACCTAAGACTTCCTGCAAAAACCCATGATACGGAGTCCTTTGAAACAGCAATTGACTTGCCATACTCAATGCCAACTTGCGCGTTGGACTTTACATAATCATTCATCGAAACATTAGGTTGTTTATATCCAAGGTAAACCCATAGCCGAGAGCCATAAGTCCCGTCACTAACAACACTTTCAGATCCGAGTTGTTCACAATTCTCACCAGAGGGGCAAACAATCGCAGTTTGTATAGGTGGGGTATCTGTGTCCGAGGATATTTCGGAGGGACCATTTTCTGCAATGCCCTTTCCCTCTGTCGGCAATGGCTCGCGCGGCTTTTTGTTAGAATTCTTGGCCCGAGGGTGCTTATTCTTTATAGGTTTATCTGAGGATAACTTCGTTCCCGAGTCTTTTTTACCTGCATCAAGCTTTTTGCCTTTCATTTTACCGCTGGCTTTATCTGTCAATGAAGCCTTATTCTTAACTTTGCTTACAGGTTCCTCCATGGCTTTATCTGATCCTTGATCGGCGCCACTCGCTTCTACTGCTTCTACCTTTGCTGTCGACGGCGAAGATACTTCGGACTTCGCAACTTTTTGTCTGGAAGCAGATCGACATCCAGTCATCGGAATCGAACACAATAAACCGACAACGGCAAAGTAGAAGTATCGCAAAGATAAGTTATTCACTAAATATTAATTCCAATTGAATAGATGACATCCATGACCAAACGGCTCTGATAAAAACAAACTAGAAACTTCGTTCGTACCGTTTAAGACTGACACTGTATTCTAGAGTTGACCGAATTTGCAAGTTTCGTTCACAAATTGAGTTCGCTTCAATGCAAAAATGAAACGATTGAAAATGACTCTCTGAACACACAATGAAAGTGCCAACGACCAAAAATTGCTCATTTGATTCTGGTTGAAGCTTGCGCTAGCCGGACTAATATCGGGAAGGTCATAAAATCGAGTCCATGGACGGACCTACGAAAATCCGGCCTTAAGGATGCCTATATCCCCTCAAATGTCTGAATAGCAACCGAAAAGTTCAGGAGTCCATTGACTATCAATTTAAAAACGTGTTTAATGAGGGCATCGTGTTAGAAACATCTACCCTTCCAATTCCGTCATCATTAGTGTCTGACTCACAGTTTCAATCTACAGAGTCACTAGATACTTTTTGTCCTAAGGACTTTTTAGCCCTTGGTTCACAAGCTTCATCAATCACTGCTACTGGCGCGAATCTTTTTAAAACATCGCAAGAAAACTTCGTCAATTGGCGCTGGCAAATGCGAACTCAAGTGGCAGATGCAAAACAGGCCGCATTAACAACGGAATTAATCGCGTCTGAAACTCAAGGATTTCGTGAGCTCCAAGATGTTTTTCATGCTGGAGTCACGCCCTACTATATGAGCCTTATGAGAGAGCATCGGCCAAATGATCCCTGCCCCATTCGCCTTCAAGGCCTCCCTAGAACTGAAGAATTAGCAGATCGATTTGGTGTGCCAGATCCACTTTTGGAAAAAGAACATTCGCCAGTTAAAGAAGTCGTCCACGTATATCCAGATCGGGTAGCCTTTTGTGTTGCGCAATTATGTCCTGTTTATTGTCGGTATTGTTACCGAAAAAGACGCGATGAAGAGGTCGGTTTGCATTTCAATCGATCAATTATCGACCGCGGAATCGACTATATCTCAAAGAATAGCGCCATTCGCGATGTTTTGATTACAGGTGGAGATCCATTTATCGCTAGCGATGTTGCTCTTGATAATTTGATTTCTCGAATTCGCGCCATTCCACATGTTGAAATTATTAGAATTGGCACCAGAACTCCGGTAACTCTTCCTTATAGAGTCACCACAGAACTTGCTCGAATTCTTGCAAAGTACCATCCAATTTACGTTAATACTCATTTCAATTGTGTTGAAGAAATAACTCCCGAATCATCTTTAGCAATCGCCAATTTAGTCAATCATGGCATTCCGGTTGGCAATCAATCTGTATTGCTCAAAGGTGTGAATGATACATACGAGAAAATGGAAGCGCTCCTAAAGGGGCTGCTAAAAATTCGCGTAAGGCCCTATTATTTGTTTCATCCTCACAATGTCGCTGGCACAGAACATTTGAGACCTTCCCTTGACATAGGCATCAAGATTATGAAGAAATTGCGAGGAAATATCACTGGTTTTGCAATTCCTTCTTATATTATTGATACTCCCAGCGGCAAGGTTCCTATTGCTCACAATCATGTTTTGGGAGTTGACGGACAAGACTTGATTTTGGAGGACGTTAGAGGCGAAATATGGCGAGAAAAGGGTGTCGTCTTTTAATAACTCCAAACTTGATTGGTAAGGAATTTCATAAATTGGAAATCACAGACCAAATCTCAATATAAATATCGAAAAGAAATTAGAATCAAATCGCTAAAGATTCCTCAATTTCACAAAACAGAGAATAAACATTACAAATATATACCTAAAAAAGGACATAAATGAGCCAACTTCCACAACATAGATCCATAGCCATTTTCATCGACTTCGAGAATTTAGCATTGGGACTAAAATCACCAAACAAATTTGAAATTAAACCCGTCATTAAGCGGCTACTAGAAAAAGGAAAAATAGTTGCCAAACGAGCTTACTGCGATTGGAGTCGGTTCTCTCAATACACCTCCCAATTGCATGAGGCTGCTATTGAACTCATCGAAATTCCTAAGAGAGGCCAGACCGGAAAGAATAGTGCAGATATACGACTTTGTGTTGACGCGATGGACCTAGCCTATTCAAAAGACCACATTGATACCTTTGTCATTGTGTCAGGCGACTCAGATTTTTCACCCCTGGTAAGTAAACTAAAAGAATTGGGAAAGCATGTCATCGGTCTTGGGATGACTGATTCGACGTCAAATCTACTTCGAGATAACTGCGATGAATTTATCTACTATGAAGACTTATTGCAGAATCCTTTAGAAGTCACAGGATCAGCTAAATTAAATTTTGAGGACAATCGTAAGAAAGCTTTTTCATATTTATTTGAAGGCTTGCAAGCATTGCGCCGCGAGAATAGAGAGGTGTTAAATTCACCACTGATTAAGATTACGATAAAGAGGCTGCATCCAGCATTTGATGAAAATCAATTTGGCTATCGCAATTGGACAGCTTTACTCATGGACGCCCAGAAAGAGGGGCTCCTTGAGCTAACAACCGATTTAAGAAGTCGATCTCTAGTGGTCCTTCGATTTGGAGAAGAACTAAAGACAGCTGCTCCGCCTGAAACTCCCCCCTCTAAGCGGCTCAATTCTGAAGTATCATTGCCGACTGTCGACCTTGATGACAATGAGGACGACGTCGAACCGTCTGACCAGTCAATTCCAGCTAAAATCAATCCAGTGAAGCAAAATTCACCCAAATCAACTCAGTTAAAAAGCAACAGGAGACCGAGGCCAACTAGGAAGCCCCCAACAAAGCGCAGAACAACTGCGGAATGAAGCCTTCCCGGTAACTTACGAACTAGAGTTTTTAAAGTACTCGTGATAGGTCTCACAGAGATTGCATCAAGATTCATAAAGTCAGCAATCAAAGGCATAGGTCAATAAATTTTCTTAGGAAATCAACATGATCGATCAAAATAACAGCGATTCACTCGGAGACTCAAAGCCAATTCAAGATGGATGCCCGGATTGGGCCCAGTCTCTGATTCAGCATATTTATGTGGTAGAAGTTGAATTGGGAAATGTAAAAAAGGCCGACGAAAAGGATTGGTCTATTACAAATCATGAAA
>JAPLFV010000278.1 GCA_026390495.1 Pseudomonadota bacterium
TGTTTTTAATGGTTGAACTACTGGTTTTATAATCTGTTTGCCGATGCTGCACATCTACATCAAGCATTGCATTTGTGTTGTAAAGGTTTTTGGTCCCCCCATAAAGTTGAATTGTAAAAGACTTTTCGTAATGGTCAGCATATTCCAGCAAAGCTCCAGACCCAAAATAGAAGTCAGAAAACTCATCCAGATCAAAGGTGAGATTGTAAAAGCCTGGTTGAGTTGATTTTGAAAGCTTTATCTCCACGCGAGAAAATCGACTCAACGCTTGAAGGCGTTGCTCAGCATCAGATATCACAGCATCGAGATTCGCTCGTGACGAGATAGAGGCCAAATCAATCTTCAGTAAATTCTGCAAATCAATTTTTTGTAGGTTGTTGCGACCCTCGATGATGATATCCACAATACGAATGGTACCGGACGCCCTGTCATCGTTGATCTGTGGTAAGGATTCAGACTCGACAGAATCTAAGTCCTGCGCAACAGCGAGGTGACTTCCAAAGCTAGCAAGGCAAAGTGCTAAAGAATAAATAACGCGATTTAAAAATTCTAACGACCAAGGCATGACATCTCTCCTAAAAGTTAAATGGAATTTACAATCAGGAGCACGTAGTATGCCAAGTTGGTGGTTGTAAAAATCTCTCAGAAAAACAGCACCTTATATTTAACATTTCTCAAGTTACTTAAACTTGTTTCCTGATGGAAACATCAACGGCGGCAACGTTGCGAAATGGAAACATTATAAGGACTCTCTGCTGTTCTTTTAATAAACTCTTCCTTTCGCCTGCATCGATGCATAATAGAAAACTGAATTTGCATCAGCTTTCAATGCAGAAAGCTCCTTCGTCATCTCGTCAACTAAATCCTGCGTCACAGTATTGCTGCCTACTAAAGACGGAGCCCCGCTTAAAAGTAGCTGAGTCCAATAGTCGATCATTTTGAGCCGCATCTTAGGCGACCGACTATCGTGATGAAACACAACCTCCTTAGTTTCTATATCTTGAAATCCCGCCTGAGCCATGTAGTGACCAAGCTTAGCTCCCACGAAGGGATCGCCTCCCAAAACCCATTGGTGATCATTGAAGGCAAACCAATACTGAAGAGTCGCGGGACTATAGGGATGCAGATAGAGCGTTGCATTCATAACTTCAGTGCAATAGAGAACACCACCAGACTGTAAGAGTCGAAACGTTTCCTTAAGAACATCCAAAGGAGATGAAACATGTTCCAGGAGCCAACAAATAAAGGCACTGTCAAATGTAGAGTCTGGGATCTCTAGTTTGGTGGCATCTCCAAGACTCAAGTCAACCTTCTTACTATCAAGACTCGACCTTAAACGCATTTTTGCTTGATTCAATTGCTTTTCGGAAGCATCGATTCCGGTAATATGAATATTAGGAAAACGCTCCAACAAAATTTCGGTCTGCGCCCCTACACCACAGCCAATCTCCAAAAGCTTCTTCTTCCCTGTGAAATCAACATTTCTATAGACCTTATCCTCGAGGAATCTAGCCTGAAGATAAAGTCGTTGTTGCTCCTCAGGAGAAAAGCCGTGCAGGTACCCTTGATTCTTTTGACTCGATTGACTCATTAATGACTTCCTTCCCGTATTCACTCTTTCAAAAAACCTATCAAAGTACTATAACTTATTAAGTCAATTCGATTCAATATCACGATAAGGAATTTAACTTTTGAATTCCCGTCTGAGAAATCTGGCACTTGATGTCGAAATAACTTTGAAAAAAATCGCCGCCGAGACGACGTCGTTCTCAGAAACAAGCAACATTTCATGCCTTAAGGGCTGTTCGGCTTGCTGCCACAATTCCGACAATGTTTGGGCGACCCCTTTAGAAATGCTACCCATGGCGTTCGATATTTTTGACCGTGGACTCGCTGGGAAATATCTTGACCGTATTACAAGTGAACCAAATCGATGTACGGCTCATGAAGATCACGGAGGAAGATATGGTCGATGTATGGAATATAAGCACAGGCCAAGTATCTGCAGGCTTTTTGGGTCATCAGTAAGGCTTAAACATAATCCACGGGGAGAAACAGTTCCGGAAGGGCTTTTTTGCAATTGGCAAAGGGACCATTTTAAAAAAGAAATTGAACAAATAGAAAATCTTCCCGTCGATCATAAGGATCTGTGCGTTGCAGGACATTTATCCAACCAATTTAACATTTCTTTTAGTAAAAATCTTGAAGTAGAAATGCCAATAAATAAATCTTTGCAGAAGGCCCTAGAAATGATTATGCAAAATGAACACTATATTGAAATGCAGATGCAGGTACAGCATAAAGATTCTGAAGTTCACCAATCAACAAAAATTTAGGAGTTCACATTGTACTCTATTTTTAAAGATCCTTTCAGCGGTTTAACCCATATGGTCGGTGCCGCATTTGGGCTTATTGGTTTGGGATACATGATCGGGAAAATGAGCGAAAACACGTCATTCGATATGAAACTTTCCTTTGTCATCTTTGGCATCAGCATCGTCTTCATGTATGGAAGTAGCGCTGCCTATCATTTACTTCACGTTTCAGACCAAACAAGAAAGGCTTTAAGACGTGTTGATCACACGATGATCTTCTTTTTGATTGCTGGAACCTATACTCCATTTTGCTTAGGTCCACTAAGAGAAACCTACGGGATCCCAATTCTTATAGTTATCTGGTCTATTGCGTTGCTAGGGTTTTTTGTGAAATTATTTTGGCTAGACGCGCCTCGATGGCTTTCAACCCTACTCTATCTAGGAATGGGCTGGATTTCAGTTTCAGCTATTGTACCGCTCATGAATGCCCTATCAACCGAGGGCCTCTATAATCTCGTGGGTGGCGGGGTATTGTACTCAATTGGCGCGGTTATATACGCCTTTAAATGGCCAGATCCATATCCCCCTCACTTTGGATTTCATGAGATTTGGCACTTGTTTGTATTGGCAGGCACAACTTGCCATTTTATAAGTGTATTGACCTTCTTAAATTAGTATTCTTTCTTGAGGGAGTGCTTCGTTTTTATGAATCAGGAAAACAATTCATTTTTTGCAGACCTCACTAAATTCACGAATCAGTTGATTGGCGAATTGAGGCACGAAATTCTTCCAACTGAGTTTCGCATGATTGATCATGTCTGTTACCGAGTCTCAACTTTAGAGCGATACCATCAGATGTGTGAATTTTTGGCAAACTATGGACCAAGAATCTCTGATGCCATCATCAATGGCAGGCCCATCTCAGTTTATAAGTTAACCAATACCATTCCTTTGCAGTCAGGATTTGCAATCAACCTCATAGAACTGCCATCGCCAAAACCAGGTCGTCATTACGATGAGGGCTTCGAGCATATTGAAGTCGTAATTGATTCGAATCTTGAAACTTTTATGCAAAAGCACAGTCATTTAACTTTTGATACCGCTAATCAGTTTGCAAAAATTAATCGAGACATTTCCTCAACATTCAAAACTGGTCTGGTAAAATTTCATGAGCAAAGTCTTGAGGACATTATTGCGGCCGAGAACCAAAGCACCAACTGAGATTTTTTTCTGATTGAACCGAATCAATTATCTTGGTTGAGTGCAAAGACGTTGCTCTACACATCCCACAGCACCTGTACTATTCTCAACTTCACACTGAAAATTACTTGGACAAGTTACGTCACCACAATTCATGACAGGTGCGGCCGGAGGGGCAGGAATGACTATTACTGGCGCAACTGAGCAGGATCCATTGGTTCCAGTCCACTCGTATCGCAGGCAAAGGCCTCTATATTTCGATTCGTCACTTGTTGCGCAGTCGCTATCCGAAAAACAACTAGTACCAGTTATTTGCGCTGATATTCCTGCAAATTCTGCACCTTCAGGATGATCAATTTCATACTGACTGGCGGCTGCTTGGTACGCTAAAATTTTTTCATCAAAAGATGGTTTTTTTGAATATTCGGCACCACGGCGAGCTGGTTCCATTCCAGTGCAGATTGTACGACGACTGCCGCCGGTACGCTGGTCAGACCGACGCCCGCTAGCGTTCGCCATGGAAGATGCCATGATACAGAATGAAACAAGTGCTAACTTAAACATAGGGACTCCTTAGTGTGATAGGTGTCATGTCAGTTACGAACAACCGCAACCTCCGACAAATTGAAGTATCGATGATTTTTGGAAAGAAGTTTACGAGTCTATACTTAAATGATTGATTGGATATGAGGCGATTTCCATATTGAAGCGTCGATAGATAAATACCAGTAAATTTGGACGTTTAAACACCGTCAAGATTGACAAGCCTCCATTACAATAAACCGCTATCTCGACTATCTAAAAGGCAACACGATTACAGTTCAACTTTTAATCCCTCAATTCCACTGTGAGTTCTTCAAGTGCGTCTGATTGAATTTTTCACATCAAAGGTACTTGCAAGTCGTGGTTTGAGTTGTCTATCCAGCTAATTATTTTTGCGGTGGATTCTACAAGCAAATTTTTTTTCGCAGCTTAAACAAGTGATAATGTCTGCATGAAACCATTGTCAATTCAGGTGCAAATGCGAGATCTTTGTCGAAAAAAATATCTGTAGCAATGCCTGCTTTTACTACGACCAAATAGCATGCTAAACTTGTTGGGTGTCAGTTTTTTGGGATCTATATCAGAGCCGTCTGACATCTCACTTATTTGAGGAGGATTTATGAAAAGATTTGGTTATTCGTGTATGTTTGCAATTGGTTTGACTTCTTTAATCACTTCGAAGGCGTATTCTGAGCAGAATTTTGCAGGACACTATTTTCCACTTAGTAAATGCAATACTGTTGTAACAGAAAACATAACCTTTTCGCAGGTGAATTTATCAGCTGATAGCCAAGTCAAGCTAGATAAAATTGGGGTTGTTGTGACTTCATTTTCAACGAGCAATTATTCAAGAGGTGCACTGCGTTTCGCAATTTATGACAACCAGACAGTAGATGGACAGAATGCACCAAGAAACTTAATAGCAGACACTTATGATCTAAAATACAATGCTGCAGGTGAATTGCTGTCAGCGCCCTATCGATTCGAAGCCGCGCCACGTCAAAACATAACATTGAATCCAGGAGTTTATTGGATTGCTATGGTTTCAAATGTTTATGGAGCAGGAAATTTGAATATCGGATGTAAAGTTGGAAATGCTCGGTCTTCTGCATATCTATCGCACAATCCAACGTCGCCTTTTTTTCCTGAAACATTAGACTCATTTCATCCATTCAGCATAGGATTTTCAACCAACGAAAATAACCTTTTCTTCTTGTATAGTCATTTGTAACATTCACACTTACCCTCCGCATTTCCATGGATACATTTTAATTTCTGGTATCCTGATCGCGACGGCATTTAAAACGTCGCGATCTGAAATCCCCAATTCCAAAATATCGCCGGATTTAAATTCAACATTTAAGGCGTTCTGTTTTCCAGTCCAATACTCTATTTTGTATATTCGATTTAGGAAGCAAATAATTGGAGTCCAATCATCTAAAACATAGATCCATTCGCCCATATACTCTTGGGCTACTGGGCATTTTGTCTTTTAGCTTGAGTTTTCCGGCAACAAAAATTGCTGTTTCAGAGTTGAGTCCCTGGTTTGTGGTTGCAATGAGAAGCCTCATAGCTGGGATACTTGGCTTATTTTGGCTGATTCCAAACAGAAAACAGGTGATCGCAAATTTTGATGCGCTGAAGATCCCTACATTAGTGCAAGTTGCCGGCGTCGTTTTGGGCTTTCCCATATTAAGTTCAATTGCGCTCAAATCTGCGGGCTCATCACATGGGGCACTTGTGATCGCTATAACACCGATTCTGACCGCAATTTTTTCCGCTATTTTAATGAAGCGTTCAAGATCGAGACTATTTTGGAGCTGTGGGATTCTTGCAACTATTGTGACTCTGATGACGGTCTATTGGAATGCGGATTTGACGCTTCAAAACGCAGATGCACTTCTTTTGCTTGCCGCGATCCTAGTTTCAATTGGATATGCTTTCGGTGGAAAAGCGACGTCTGTCATAGGTGGTCCAATAGCAATTAGTATGGCCGTAAGCGCGGTGTTGCCAGTTTCAACTCTTGGAGTGATTGTATTTTGGCCTGATCATGTTCCTTCACCTGCTTCCATTCTTAGTGTGTCGTACCTTGGGTCAGTAAGTATGTTTTTCGGATTCATACTTTGGTACGAAGGTCTATCTCAGGGACCAGCCGAACAAATCAGTTTGCTTCAGTCCTTTCAGCTTTTCTTCACTTATATTGCTGGCTACTATATTCTCGGTGAAAATCTGTCTTTAGCGCAATTGGTACCATCTGTATTAGTTGTTGCTTTAATCTTTCTTTCAAAGTTTGCGAAATGATTTGATTGGAAAATCACTTCGAGTGTACTCAATTTCTTTGACTATGCCAGCCCGAGGTTTAGCAAATTAATCATGATAGTTTTTACCTATCATAACTAATTTTATAATTTATGTTTCATTATGAGCGGACTCTGGTATCCACTATTTTGTTGAGGGATATAAATAGTGGCTTAAAGGAGTTGATTATGAAGATTCAATCAAAAAGTTCAATGAAATTAGGGATGTTCGCCGGTTTACTAAGCGCATATCTAATTGGTTTCTCTGTGCAAGGTAATGCGACGGCCGACCAGTTTCTTGAGCTATGCAAGGTTGAAGTTTTACCCAGCGAAACCAGAGCGACCATTAATGCTCTTAAAAATATGGTTTTTCCTTTTGAGGTACACGAGAATCGCTCTTGTGATGAGATTTTGCAGAAGTTGAAGCTGATCACCGATGTTCACCTTCCCGCACAAACATTCAATTACTATTTCACGCCTGATTTGACGCCTATTTCTCTTTTAGATTGGGTTGAAAGCGTCAACATCAATCATCAGATCGTCATTAGCTTAGAACCACTTTCGAAGTTGAAGCTTAAACGACTTTCCATTGCGGGTGTAAAATCGAGTCTTTCAGTTCTAAGCGAGATTCCGACCTTAGAATTCTTATCGGTTACGATTGATCCTTCAGTGAATCGAGTCGAAAATCTTACAACATTGAATGGACTCAATGAGCTATATCTCCAAATTGAGGGCGGAAGGTCAAATCTAGAGGCTTTGCCTTCAACAATTAATTCTCTTCATGTCTCGGGATCTGGCCTAAAATCCATTAAAGGAATTGAACAACTGCACTCACTCTCTCACCTAGATTTAAGTGGAGTAAAACTAAGTGACCTCAATGATTTGAAGAAGGCAGTGAATCGACAGCTAGCGGTGACAATTCAAGCCTCAGAAATAAATGATTTCTCCGGTTTGGGCGCGCTGAGTCTTGCAACAACATTGTCCATTCAGAATTCAAATCTCAATAATGTTTCCTTTTTAGAAAATATGACGTGGTTGCGGACTTTAGAAATCACTGGGACGAACATTTATGACATTAACTCCCTCGCCCATTGCACCCGCCTAGTCGATCTTAACTTGACTCGAAACAGTATTCACACCGCAGATTCACTTAACGGACTTTCGGAACTCAGGAATTTGGATTTAAGTGACAATAGACTTCTTTCAATCACATTGGGATTTTGGCCTAGATTGGAGCATCTTCAACTGTACCGAAACAGGATCAATCGAGGACCGTATTTGTCGTTATTGCCCGAGCAGTACCAAATCACAGAACTAGGACTTGGAGGCAATGAACTTAGAGTCATTGATCCAGCAATCGGTAAGATGGATAACCTAGAAGTCCTCGATTTGTCCGAAAATAAAATCTTTAAGGTCGAGCCAATCGCTGATTTACCCCGACTTCGTGAGTTGTATTTGCGTGACAATAAAATTGTCGACATGACGCCGCTAGCTAAACTTTCTGGACTGACGAAACTAACGGTGCGTGATAATCCGACACCTAATGCTGAATGCCCCGTTCAACCTGCAACGACTTGTTTATAGTCAACACGATAACATAGTATTGCTTTTGCTGAACAAGGGTCCGTTCAAAGCACTAGTAGAAAAAAAGTAAGGTCTCCCAGCGAGACCTGTAGCTAGGGCTGGGAGTTTTCTGTCTGAATGGAATGTTAATCCAATTTATTCCCGACCGATAGAAAACCTGCAGCCCAAGACTGGCTGCCCTGACTTTGTAGTGCCAGAGAATACTCCAATCACATCATTTAATTTAACTGACGACGAACCTTCATCCAACTGGTGAAGACTACCAAGTTCATTAGAATCAATCCTTCTCATTTTTAATCGCTCGTAACATCCCGATTCTGGTGTTAGTGCGCCACCTGCATCCCGCAAACTTAAATCTATCAAAGTAAAAACAATTCTTTCCCGCAATGAAGATTCACTTGGTTTGATGGGACCACTGCAACTTAGAGTGGTGCCTATAAATGAACGCTTACATGTAGAAAAATGAAAATATTTTGCGAAGTCCTGTTCAATAGATTTTTGATTGAAGCTGGTAGCTTTCCACCAAGGTGAGTTGGTATCAAACACAAATTGATCACTTGGCAGATTTTCGGCTATTGCTTGTTCGTACGCAATCAGATCACTTGTAGTTATTGATTCGGATGAAAATGGAGACTTATTTAAGTCCAACTTTTTGTCCGCCGATAAACTGGACTGTGATTCGTTAATTTTAGAATTTGATGTTTTGCATGATCCTGCAAGAAGTACGACGGTCACGGAACCGATAATTTTTTGTAGAAAATTCATTTTTCACCCCTTTAACAGTTCTTTTCATCAAGAATTTGGCTGATCCACTCAATTCTAACATGACTAATGGGGGCGTGACCCAATGCTTCACCTCAGAATTCCATTGACCTGAATACTTTACTTGTTTGGCAAAATGGCAATAATCAGCATTTGAATCAATACAATCCAGTTGATTCGCCAAGTCTCGATATTTCAAAATCAATTTAAATTGAACCCAAAAGCACTGTGCACGTCAGTTTATTTCATTTTTGTCCGATCTCTATCTAGAAATATAGATATTGAATAGACTCTTGAATTGAACCCGTAAAGACAAACCGATGGAATACATGTCGAGTCAAAAATTAATTCATTTTAAACGGTCAGAATCTTTGATTTCGTTTAAGTGGGTCCTAGTACCTATAGGAGCAATGCTTCTTGGATTTATGTCTTGCATGCCTCAAAAACGTTCCGCAATAAGTTCCGAAGTCTCAGGCGCTGATTTAACCCTTTCTGGAATTGTAACTCTACCAAGTGGATTGGCCATTGAAGGTGTTGACATATTTTTTGACATACAACCAAATTCAGTCGTGAAATCCGGACCAGACGGCAAATTCATTCTGACTTTGACTGAAAGCACTCTTCAAAAAAATGCTGTACTCCTTAAAGGAGGACGAACGTCTTGGAACATATATGCTAAAAAGCCAGGAACAATTGAACTGGCAGGAATCAGTATACCGATCAGCTCGTCTCAACGAGGTCCTTTCGACTTGAATTCAATCGTGTTAAATCCTGTGGCAAGTGTTTCTGGTCAAGTTGTGAAGGCTAGCTCTAATCTACTAAGTCCAATCATTGGCGCTAGTGTCACTATAGGTTCAACTCAAGTTACAACGGATTCTACAGGGAGATTTAAGGCGTCAAAACTTCCAAGCGGACCAATCCCTATAACTGTTGAAGCACCTAAACTGAATCCACATGTTTCATACATTGATATCGTTGCTGGATCCGATATAGACAGCAATTATCCAATAGTCATGTTTGCTGATGCAGGCCCAAATGCTGTTGTGCTGGTGAATGAGAGTGTTACAAACACCCCTCGAAGTACCTCAGCCACAACAAAATTATTTACAGTCATTCCAAGCCCAACTGCAAAGTACATTCGATACCACCATACCGCTGACGAACTTGCAAAGCCTGTAAAATCTACTGTTTCATCCATTCAAAACCAAGGCAATGGCAACGGAAATAATGGAAACAATGGAGACAACGGCCGCAATCAAAATGGATTTTCATTAGCGAACTGGAAACCTATCACCGACGAAATTAGCTATTCATTTCTTGGCGAGGGACCAGCAACTCTTTGGTATCAAGTTGCAGATGAATCCTTAGCAAAGGTCAGCGATATTTTACAGGTCAATTTAAATATTGATTCTTGCAAAGATTTGGACGGGATAATCATTGGTGATGGCTCTGGAATTATTGCTTCGAGAACGACGTCGATCAGCTTTTCAGGCCTTCCTGCAAATGCCACACGGGTAAGACTTTCAGATAACATCAACAACATTAACTCAAGCCCTTGGATGGCTTTAAATTCACAAATGCCATTTTCATTTGGTCAGCTTTCACAAAATAGTAATGGTGAAACTGTCTCGTCTTCTCAACGGACGGTATATGCACAGATAGCAACGACCACTGGCGAATGCCCAGTTGTGACGAGTCATGTTGCGATTCAAGCGTTTCCGCAATCCTCTGATATGTTTGCTATCAATGCAGGTGCGCCTGTTAGTCTGAGTAAATTGGTGCAGATTGACATTCCAAATTTGCCACCAAATGCATTTGAGATGAAAGTTTGGGAGAACGGGACGAACATCAGTTCCACCTTTTGGCAGAGAGCATCAAGCTCCGCACCATTTCTTCTATCAAGCACTGGTACCAAAATTGTCAACCTACAATTTCGCGATTTAGATGGATTAAGTAGTCCCGTCTATACTGAGGTCATCGATATCAGACAATCTGAAACTGCAGGTGTGACCTTATCATTTGCGTCCCTTGACCCCAACAATCAGGTTGGGCCAGTAATTCCCTCTAGATATATTCTGATGCAATTCATACCTCCTCAGAATGCATTAGCATTTAGATTTATGGAACTGATTACTGACGGTGGTAACTCGAACTTGGGTGGCAACGGGACCGCTTCCGGAACCGGCGCATCAACTGATCCCAATGATATATCAAACTATCCTTGGATCAATCTGGTACCTTTCTATGTCGCATATGCACGAGGTATTGGCCTGCGGTCCTATACTGTTGAATACCTAACTAACGACGGCATTAAAATCTCCACAACTTCTCAGATTTTCATTCCAGAGATTCCGGCCAATATCGGCGACTTTACAATAAACAATGGTAGCCCTACCTCCCTATTCCCTACAGTCGAGTTGCAGGTAACACCTCCTATCAATGCCGTTGCCATGTCAGCCACGAATTTGACTCTTCAGCAGACTACCGCAAATAGCAGTACAAACTTTTCTTTCGGCCAAAGTTCAACCAGCTCCGTCAACGACCAATGGGTCAGCCCAATCCAAAACATGTCATTTAGATTAGATAGTCGCGGTACGCAAAGTATTCAGATTCGTTTTCGCGATCCAAACGGAAACGTCAATGCACCGTCGGTCGTCAAGTCCATCATCTTTGAGCCTTTTCCTCCATTTCCAGATAACGTTAAGGTCGTCGACATCAACAATTCAGCTACGACAACCAACAACCTACTGGTAAACATTAAAGTCACGTTACCCGAAAGTGCGCATTCATACAGAATATCACAAGATCGAGAGTTCAATGATTCATCTGAATTTTTAGAGATTCCAACGTCCACAAAAACTACGATTGCTGGAGTCACTTGGAAGGTTTTTGAGTTCACAGTCCCCTACCTCATGACAGGTGGGGCAGGTCCTAAGATTCTTTATCTTCAAGCCGCAAATGAGCTTGGAGAGCGCAGTTGGATCTACACATCAATCATCAATTATCAACCTTAGACGAACTTTTGCCTTTTATGCAAGTCGACAAATCTGCAAACACGGCAAACTCTTTTTTTTGATCTGCGGACAGACATCCCAGTTAATTTTCACAGAAAAGCTATGTTAGATGTTCCTATGTCTAAATTTATTTACTATGTAAAAAAGCGAGACAATAGTAAAATCAAATGGACCAAAAACGAATTCTATTCAGTGAACTTTTTTCAATTGGGAGAATATTTTATGCTAAATCGTTTTTTGATAACTATGGCGATGAGTGGATTGTGGGTAGCAGGAAACGCATACTCAGTCGAAGTAAAGGGAGCTGTGACTTATAAAATGCCTCAAGGTGAGCTAGTATCCAGAAATGTCTCACTGGACGTACCACCTATGGGCCAGGGTAAAGTCAAATGGATCTCAAACGGCAAAGTTTCTGAGAGCCACTCTTTCAAAACCAAAAAATTCAACAATCGCGTTGTCTTTGAAGTATTGTTTTTGAATCCTGAAGGCGCTCCTCCCAATACCGCAATGGCGATTTCTGGAAGCTATCTCAGAGGAACCAACGGAGTGATCTACTACGGTGATGTATATGGCCGTAACGCAAATGAAGATGGCAATTTTGACGATTCCATCGAATCATTCAATGTGAAGGATGAATCATTTGAAATGGACGCGAATCGTAAATGGATGCACGCTGGTGGATTTATGTTTACCACATTGCCATATTAGAATTGCTTGAAGTCACTCAAATATCCGAAGGCTGATTGAGGCCAATCAGCTTTCGAAATGCATATAGAATTACAAATATGGCCGTCAAAACAAGAAAAATTCCAAACAAAGGCGCTAAAAACGCCAAAACCGAGGTAATGAAAGCCCCAATCAGTTCACCAACTGCAAACAACGGATTACCCAAACCGCCTGTCGTCTTCGTTGATACAACTCGGGCAATTGCGGTGGCTCCATGAACGACACCAGCAGAACCAGCACCAGAAACGATTCCCAGACCATACTTTAAAAGCGGATCATCAATCCCAACAATAAATGATGTTGCTAGCACACTTCCCGCAATGAGTGCTGCAGGCGCACCAATGACATCCAATAAATGATCAATGTAAGGCATTTTATATGCGAGTGCTTCAATGACTGTAGCAACACCAAAGCAGAGAAGAGCGGGAACCGAGGCGAGCCAACCATGACCAGAAATAGTTTCAGGAGAAATCGAAAACATTTCAAACCGAATGGCCAGACCCGCCAATAGTAATGGCAAGAATATTCTCATTCCTGTCGCTGCTGCCAAGGCAATGCCCAAACAAATAGATGTGATGACTGTAAGGGTATCAGACATACAAATTCCTCAATTTAGCATTTCATAGGAAAGCCGAGACAGATCTCAATATAAAAATCCAACCTATGAAACAATCGATTAAGATTTCGCTGACTAACAAACACGAAAACTTAAAGTTCCAATAGAATTCTAAGCCTATTTCTTTGCTTTACCTGCTAGGGCGGCCTTAGCGTCTTTTTCCGCTTGCGCTTTTACTGCCGTCGCAGATTTGACGTCGTCTTTTCTCTTTTGATCTTTAGCCTTGTTTTTTGGATTCTTGTCACCCATTTGAATACGTCTCCTTAGTCGATAGAAAACAAATTAAGTATTAAATTCCTCCTAAGATTGTGAGCTAAAAACACCCTTTGGTCTAGCACTATCCAAAAGTAACTAAAAATCAAATGCATTTAGGATTCAAGATAGTCCAGTTCAAAACCATAAGATTCCTTCAGGTGCAACGTCGCAAACACACTAAGAATCAAAACAAGTTCTTGCATTAACAGCGTCATGGGAATAACGGCCCCCCGGACAAAGTTTGGAATAATCCCAGTCATTGAGGACCTTAAGTTGGTACCAAATTGCTCGGCAACGACTGTGACAAAAACAGCCCAATAGCCAGTTGAAAAGCCAAGAGCAAAAAACAATCCATAGAAGTAGTAAGCAGTCTTATGACGAGATGTTAAAAATATTGAGATCACTATAGCTGTTAAACCAATGAAGAATAGTAAGGAAATCTTACGACTCTTAAGTCTTTGACTCATAAATCCACTAAACAGATCACCAAGAGCTGCACCAGAATATTGATAAACAATAGCACTTCCTACGCTAACAATGCTCAAGGAGCCGAGTTCGCGTGTTACTTCCGGTGCAAAAGCTAGGAGCAGCCCGAGAACAAACCAACAAGGCAAGCCAATCGCAAAACACGCCAGAAATCGTTTCAAGCGTCCCAAGTCCTGAAAGATTGAAATGAAGCGCCCCAGGTGCACACCTCTATTTTTTGCTCGATGAAAGATTTCTGAGTCCTTCAAACTGACTCTTGCCATGAGAAGGCAAAGACCCAAACAACCTCCGATGAGGAATGCTATCCGCCATGCAAAGATCTTGGCAAAAAAAGAGGCTAACAGCGCTCCCAGAATTCCCAAAGATGTAACAATTGCCGTCGCATACCCGCGATTCTCTTTGCTGAGTGATTCGGTCACTATCGTAACAGCGGCACCTAATTCTCCAGCAAGACCGATCCCTGCGACAAAACGCAATATCTGATATGACTTTACATCCCAGATAAATGCATTTGCAATATTCGCAAGTGAATATGACAGTATAGAGCCAAACATCACCTTAGTTCGTCCATACTTATCCCCAACGACTCCCCAAATGATGCCACCGAGAAGCAACCCTGCCATTTGAGAATTTAACAATTCGATTCCATGCGCTGTATTCAGGTCTCCAAAGACTCCAAAATCATTCAAACTTGAGACGCGAACTATGCTAAAAAGAACTAGGTCATAAATATCTACAAAGTAACCAAGCGCGCAAATTGCAACTGTTCGATTTATAGATTTTACCCAATCCAACCTGCCCCATAATCGCTCGTTCAAGGTCAATCTATCAATAAACAAACCAATTCCTAAACCCATAAAGATCTCCCATTTTAACTTTGGAGCGAATGCTCTCATTAGCTTTTAAAAATTTGTTGAAAGTCAATTCGGTAAATCATCTCAAGTTTTTTGCTATCGAAAAAATAGAAATAACTTTATATTGTGTTCGATTACATCGAACACGGGATTTGCATGCAAACAAAGTTGACTCATCTTCGCGAACACATAGAAAAACTATATTCGTTTTCAGTCGTCGCAAGAACTGGCTCGCTGAATCAAGCCAGCCACAATCTTCGCTTGAGTCAAGCGGGCCTCTCACACAGCATAAAGGTGCTGGAAACATGCCTAGACACGTCTCTTTTCATCCGTACAACCAAAGGCATGACTTTAACCAGATCCGGAGAGATTTTATTAGACTATTGTCGCAAGCTATTTTTTGAATTGGACGCTCTTGAAATTGAAGTCAAAAACCCAGACGCTCAAAAAGAATCTATTGCGCGAATCGGCACGCACGAAACCCTTGCCATACATGTTTGGCCTGAATTCATTGCAAAACTAAAACAGCGTCATCCTTCTTTGAACATATCTTTGAACAGCGGTCGGGTCACCAGCCTTATGCAAGGACTGAAATCGGATAAACACCATCTAATCGTAACCGTAGAACCAACTGATGATTCTGAAACTATGCGGATTCCACTGTATAAGGGCGATTTTGGATTTTATGTTTCAACAAAAAACGGTCCCTATGCCAAATGGCCAAAAGCAAAGTCTATTAAGTCGGAAGATTTAGTTAAGCATCCAATGTTCACAGACACGCATGCTGAGATAAAGCAAGGTGCATCCATTCCAAACTATTTAATGACTCAGGGATTTGATTTTGAACAATCATTTGAGGTTTCTAGCTTTGAGTCATCCATTCAATTAGCCACAAGAGGCCTTGGCGTCGCATTTTTGCCACAAAGAAATGCTAAACTAGCAGTATCCAATGGCCTTCTTCGCAAATTAAGGATTCGAGGAGTATCAGAACAAGGCTTTGGTCAGTACCAAATTTGCGCGACATTTTTAAAGGCCAATGCAAAAATAAAGGTCATTGAAAGCATACTTTCCGAGTTAAAATCTAATTTTATATAAAGGCATCTGAACCAGTCAGAAGCGTGGAGGAATCATTGAATCACAAAGCACCAAAATCAAGGCATCGGCCACTATCACAGATTCGGCATTTACCACGAACTGGACTTCTCTTAGGAAGTCGATTTGCCGCATTGACTAAATTCCCCATTTTTATCTTGCTTACTTTGGTCGTCCATAGCGTGATATTATTTTGCGCGTGGGTTTTCTACCTATTGGAATGGGGCCACAATAACAAGCTCGTATCGTTTATCGACGCCCTCTTTTGGTCTGTTGCAACTGTAACAACTGTAGGTTATGGCGATATCGTACCCATAACATTCTGGGGCAAAGTTCTTGCCATGTTTACCATGATTTTTGGCTCCCTCTGCCTAGTTCTCTACACTGCTTTTTTTGCTGGCGCTTTGATTGCACCCGAGCTCAATCAAGTTGAATCCAAAGTTAAGAATATGGACGATGAGGTCAAGGAGGTCACTCGAGAAATTAAATCTGACGAGGAGATTCAAAAGGTGCTCTTAAATCGGATAGAAAATCTAATTTCCAAAATCGACAAGGGTTCAAGATCGTCATAGAATTTTGCCGAACTCATTTGGGCTCCCATCCCCAAGCAAAGCAGCCTATTTTCGTCGGCGTCTTATTGCAAATATTACAGATACTATAATCGCTAGACATAAGCTTAGTAAACTGACGCTTGCAACCAGCATGGACCATCCATAAAAGGGCACGTATTTCACAGAGGAATATCGCACAATAGCACCAAGAGGCCAAGCCAGCTGCCAGGCATACCAGCCCAAAAATAAAATCAGTAGAAACCCAGGCGCGATCAAAATCATTTTTTTGGACGTTAAATTCTCATAATCATCAATTCCCTTAAATGATTTTTTTTGTCTTGAGCTAAGATCGCCTTTGATCATCACCACGCTTCCAGCGAACAGGAAGCTAAATAGTGCAGATAGAAACAAACTATAGGCAGTAGCAATGTAAATTTCGTTCATTCAAGAACCCCCAAACAATGTTTCAAATCTCTTTGAAATGCCAGTTCTTTCGATTTCGATCATTCCTTACCGACAATGACCGCGCCATTAATACTTAGCTTTTCTAATGGCATTCTCAACTCTCGGCAAGACCTCCTTCAATTCACTTAGGTTCAGCGACGAAAAGCCAAACCTTAGGTGAGTTGAGCGGTGACCATGGAATCTAAACTCTGATTCTGCAGAAATCTTAATGTTTCGTTTGAGGAGTTCTCGCGAAATTTCATCAGCATCCCGCCTGGTATCAACCCAAACACATAAACCGCCATTTGGAGTATTGAATTCAATATTCAAAGAGTCTTTCCACCTTTGTAGGGCTTCAATCAAGAAATAATAGCGTTCCTGGTAAATGCGTCGCATGCGCCGCAAATGAACAAGAAAGGTGTCGTTTCGCATCCAGGAGGCCACAGCAATCTGCGCCAATGAATTGGTTTGCCTATTCAGTGTTCTCTTCAGAAAAGACAGTTCATCAGAAAAGTTTGGATGTGTCGCAATGGCGCCCAATCTAAGTCCCGGAAACAAAGATTTGGACATTGAACATACGTAGAATGAATTTGCACATTGGGTCGAAATTGATGGCGGAGGTATTTTTGTGTAATGAAAATCATAGTCAAAGTCGTCTTCAATAATGGCAAAATGATTCTTAAGAGCCAAGGATGACAAAATCTGACGCCTTTGAAATGACAATGCCACCGTTGTCGGGTACTGATGGAGAGGTGTCAAATAGACAGCTTTTATTCTATGCTTCTTCACATATTCTGCAATTTCCAGGACACTAAGCCCTTCAGAATCCAAGGTAACATACTTTATTTTTACTCCCATTGACTGAAAAATATCTCGGATTGGCGGATATCCCAATTCCTCCATGACAACTGTGTCACCAGGCTGACACAGCATTCTAGTCAATAGGAATACCGCTTCTTGAGATCCGTTGGTAATCAATAACTCTCTTTTTGCAATTCCACGGCTTTTTAACAAATGTTCTTGGTACTGCTCTCGAAAAGCTTTGATTCCATTCGGCTCTCCATATGTGAGATTTGCTGCAAAAGTCTTTTTTAGCCCTGCGCCAACTGCTCTGCGAAAATCCTCCATTGGAAACAATCGCAAATCGGGGTTACCTGCATTAAATTCAAAACCACATCTAACTTGCTCTGGCTCTGGCGATCTAGGCTTAAAACTGGATAGCTTCAATGTATGATTGCCAAGAATTTGTTTCTGAGATGAATCAACGAATAGAAGAGGCACATCTTTAGAGACTCGATATCGCTTCCGCTCGTTGGATTCTAGCCATCCTTCGCGAACCAGTTCACGCATTGAATTCAGGACAGTTAATCGGCTGCATCGAAATTTTTTTGCGAGATCTCTTGTAGATGGTATGGTTTCAACTTCTACATAATGTCCACTTTGAATCAAATCGATAATATATTTTTGGATTATTTTTGATTTTGTTTTCAATCTAAAAATCGGATACCTAGGTTTCATAATTTACCTCAGCGAGCTCAGTATCTGGTAAACAGATTATTTTAGTGCCTGCATCTGGTATAGTATAATTATTAAAACTGGTATATTGCAACATACCAGCATAAAGCATTAGATTTCACCTTATCAACAATGAGGAGTAATCCAATGGACAACATTGAATGGTCAAAGCCAGTCATTTTGAAATCAAGACGAGTTCACCTAGCACCTACAATCATGGATCATCTTGATGGTCTCTGTAATGCTATCCTGACAGGAGTTTCCTGGCACATAGATTTCTGGCCATTAAATTCAAGGCAGCAAATTGAGGCAAAAATCCTGAATGAAGCAATTCTAGGTCGAAAGCAAAGGGAGTTTAACTGCTTTACCATTCAATTGGCAGAGTCCCAAGAAATTGTCGGAATGACCTCCTTGCGAAGCTTCAATCAAAGACATAGCAATTTGGAGATTGGAGCAAGTGTCGTCGGATCCAAATGGCAGCGAACATTTGTCAATACAGAAGCAAAAGGTCTACTGCTAAAGTATTGCTTTGAAGACTTGAAGGTTAACCGAGTATTCTTCAATGTCGATTCCTTAAACTTTAAATCTCATCAAGCGGTACTCAGATTGGGCGCCAAATATGAAGGAGAATTGCGCCATTCATGGATTCAGCAGGATGGTGTGCGACGAGATCGCAAGATCTACTCCATTTTGGACTTTGAATGGCCTTCAATCCAAAAACACTTGAATTGGCTGTTGAAATGTCACGATCAGAGATCTTGAGACATGCACTGGCTTCGTCATTGCCTTAGGTTTTGATTTACAAAACCTAACTCACTTCAACACGCTTAGTCGCAAATCCTGTTTTTTATTCTAGATAAAACACGACAAATTGGATTTTTGGCCGCGGCACTTTCCAAGACCACCAAGATGTTTACGGCGCGGGACGAACGATGATACGGTTGTTTGATTTGTCTGAAATGAATATTTGTGCTCCCAATTTAATGATAGACGCAGGTGCATTTAGAGACGTTTCCGAAAAGCCCCCAAAGTTAACGGTGTTGGTCGTCAAGGTTGTTTGACCCAAAACTACATCCGCGGCCTGTCCGTTTGTTGTAGGAATTGTATTCCAAACTAAAATTCTATTGTTTCCGCCGTCTGCAACATAGAGCTTGGTACCATCGCTATAAACGGAAGTTGGACTTGACAGGCTAGACGCGGAAACACCGCCATTATTGGCAGTATTGCTGGTCAGATTTGGCTGACCAAGCGCAAAACTAGCGGACTGTCCGGATACCGTTGGCATCGCGTTCCATACCAGAACTCTGTGATTGGAAGCGTCAGCAATAAACAGTTTGGTACCGTCGCTAAAAATGCCGGTTGGTCCTGATAACGTAGATCCCGACAGCCCTCCAGTATTTGCGGTTACAGTCGTCAAATTCGGTTGTCCAAGTGCGAAATTCGCGGCTTGACCAGAAGAAGTCGGTAGGGCATTCCAAACAAGGACTCGGTGGGATGTCAAATCTGAGACGAACAACTTCGTGCCGACACTAAATACATCTGACGGTACATCAAGTCCCGTTGCGGTGAATCCTGAGGTATTTGAAACAAGATCAGGTTGCCCCAAGGCAAAGTCCGCTGCCTGACCATTCGACGTCGGAATGGAGTTCCAAACCAATACTCTGGCATTTGTCGAGTCTGCCACAAACAACTTTGTGCCATTCGAAAAAACTCCGTATGGGTTACTCAATGTCGACCCGGATATACTTGGAGTGTTGATCGTTCTCGTTGAGAAGCTGCTCTGACCCAGCACCACGTTAGCAGCCTGCCCAGAAGACGTAGGAATGCTATTCCAAACCAGAATTCGGTGATTTATCCGATCAGCAACGAACAGTCTTGTACCGTCACTTTGAATAGCTTGAGGTGATCTCAAACTATTGGATGCAGGCAGCACATGATTTGCTGTTGACTGTGAAAAATCTGTCTGACCGAGAACAAAACTCGCGCTTTCACCGGAGGTAGTAGGAATCGAGTTCCACACTAGAACACGATTGTTTACATAGTCAGCGACAAACAATTTTGAGCCGTCACTGTAAGTGGAGCAAGCGAAATTTACAGTAGATCCTGAAATGCCTCCATTATTTCCTGTGTTTGAACTAAAATTGGGCTGACCTAACACATAGTCTGCGGCCTGCCCAGTTGTTGTCGGAATTGTGTTCCAAACAAGAATCCGACTATTGAACATGTCCGCTACAAACATTTTTGTACCCACAACAAAAACGCCGTATGGTTGGTTCACTGAAGTACTAGACAATCCGCCGCTATTAGAAGCGAAAGATGTAAAGTTAGTCTGCCCTAGAACCAAATCCGGAGCCTGCCCGGAAACAGTTGGCATGGTGTTCCATATCAAAATTCTATTGTTATAAGTATCTGCAACAATCAATTTTGTGCCGGTGCTATACACTCCACCGGGTAAATACAGCCCGGTTGCGGTGGCACTCGACGAAACATGCGCGACTAGATCGACCTGACCTAAAGCAATGTTGGCTGGCGCAGCTGTGGAGGTCGGAATGGTATTCCAAATTAAAATCCGGTTATTACTGTAGTCAGAGACGAAAAGCCGAGTGCCATCGCCAACCACGGTCCACGGACCATTTAATGTAGTAGCTGAAGCACTCCCTCCTCCGCCATTTGCGGTCATTGATGTAAAATTAACTTGTCCCAAAACAAAATCAGCAGCTTGACCTGAGCTTGTGGGAATTGAGTTCCACGCAAGAACGCGGTTATTTAGACGATCAACAACAAAGAGCTTCGTACCATCACTGTAAATTCCAGTTGGAGTATTCAAGGTTGACGCAGATATTCCTCCGTTGTTTGCGGTCGTAGAAAACAAATCTGGCTGACCCAAAGCAAAACTCGCGGCCTGACCCGAGGCCGTCGGAATAGTATTCCAAACAAGAACTCGATGGTTCCCACTGTCACAAACAAATAGCTTTCCACCTACGATTATTGTCGACACAGGTGTGCTCATTCCTTTTTCCATATGCGCCATTGACACCGACGATGACTGACCGAGTGCAAATGTTCCGCGCAGAGTAAGATTGAAGGAGCTTTGCGCGCTACGATTAGATGAATTTGAAACAGTAACCGTAAGCGTCACATTTCCAACAGCAGTTGAAACTGGGGTCACAACTGCTGTGCATGTCGGATAGGTGCCGCCCCATACAACGCTTCCTGGCAAAACTAAAGAATGGTCTGAAGATGATAGACTTAAAAATGAACTGCTACAGTCCAACGTAGAACCTGTGTCGCCGATGGTAAAGGGAATCGCGGAGGTCGACGAATTTACATCGACACTTTGCGTTGAAATGGCGGAAATTGTAGGAGTCGTCAACGCTACGGAACCAGAGGTCGCCGTTGATGCCACGCCATTTATGACTAACGCTTTATTTGCGCCAAGGCTATTGGCCTCACCAGGACCGGGCAATTTCAAACTCACGGAAACTCCAAAGCTGTCAATAATAGTACCTGAATTCAAAGCCAGAGAGCTCGTCGACAGGTAGTCGAGATCAGTTGAGGAATGAGCAGATGCGACGGTGTAATTAAATGTCAACGTCTTGCTTCCGCTTCCAGCAGAGTAATCTACAATGGCATCCACGGAACCCGTCTCAAGAGTTAATGAAGGATTTCCTTTGACAAAAACCACCTCCGAAAAATTGACCTGAATCGCAATGGCATCGCCTGTGATGTATCTGCCGTCCGCTTTGTCAGCGGAAACAGAGATTAGTTTTACATTAGAAGCTGCATTTTTTTTGCCGGTTCGTTTTGAGATCTTAAATGAAGATTCACATCCAAACAGCAAAAGCAAAAAAGTAAAAACCTGAATCGCGATTGTACAAGACAAAATTCTAAAGGAAGGTTTTTCACCATATTTGAAGACTTGAAACAGCTTCATTTTTGATTCCCTTTTAGTGTCACCAGCCAATCCATGAAAAGTGGAATTGGGGACCCAAGTTTTGCACCAATACTATATAGGGATTCGGCATCTATCCTAAAAAACTAAGTGACACCTGGTTTGGATATCTAACTATCTGTAAATATTGCGTTTAAAAAACCCAAGGGACTCACGAATGGAAGATTTACAAGTATCACCCGAGAGCATTGCGCTGGAAAACTCAGTACTTTGCACGAGCTGAATCTAGAGGGGTTGGATTAACTTTATAATCAACCCTAGACCATTGTGGATTAACCTTATTGATCGTAAAGCAGAATATTGAAATGCATCACCCAAGCCATTCCAAATCAGTGTCCTCTTAGGATCCATCTAACTCAAGACGTCGATTTACAAAACCGCACTCACTTCAACACGCCTCGTTGCAACTCGGCCCTTTTCGTCTACAACTCTGACGTCAAAGACACCCGGTTTATAGTCCCACATGAGAGTTTTTTCCGAATGAGAACCTGAGGGATTGGATGAACCGATAAACACATCATCAATAAACCAATTCAAAGTTCCACTATCCGGCAAGCTCTTTGCATCCAATGGCAATGCATCACTGGTTCGCAATGATTCAATGGGCCTCTTGTAAATGAGATATGCTTGCGGTGACGTGATCTCAAGATCTACGAACTCTGGTTTTGAGCCTGACTCTACGACTGACGTTTGAGCGCAGCCACTTTCGAATGGTGGCAATGTTCCAATTTTTATGCCGACTTTTGCCAAATACTGATAAACATGACTAGGCCACATTTCAAAAGATTCTGCGCGATACTGACTCGGATCCAAACTTGAAACATCTAAAGGGCACTTCAATTTGCCAGTGTGAATATTGACTTCATACCGACCGTGAATGGGGCATGGCCTATAGGGCGACACGCCCGGAATTGAGTCCACCAACACTGTTTGATTGCAACCAGGGCCAGGTAGATCTCCAGAGAGAGCACAAACTTTCAATCGAACCAAATTCAAATCCTTCGTTTTTTTAGAAAGTTTTACCGAAGGTATTGATTTCAGGGAGGACAAAACGTCGGAAACTTTAAACCATAAAGGAGCTGCGACTTCGCGCCCTACGAGACTGTTGTTTGGGATCCCTTTAAAATCTCCCAACCAAACTCCGATAACATATTCGCCCACGGTTCCAACTGTCCAAGCATCGTGAAATCCAAAGGACGTTCCGGTTTTCCAAGCAGCCTTATCTTTATTCATAGATTGGTCAGTCGTTTGGCTTCCTCGCATCACAATATCGTCAACGCGATTCTGAGTTTGGAGCATCTTTTTGACAATCAAATTTGATTCGGGACTTAAAAATTGAGAGTCGATCTTATCAGGAAAATTAGCTTGATTAGGGGATTGCAGGAAATGTAACCTCTTCACTTTGCCTTCTTGAAAAAACATTGAATATAACTGCACCAATTCCCACATTGACATCTCTACCCCACCAACTGCCATCGGTAGACCATAGGCACTAACGTCACGCTTTAAGGAAACCCCCGCATTCAATAATCGATCATACAATTGGTTCACACCAACTTCTTTTAAAAGAGCAATTGCCGGAATATTGCGGCTACGTGTTAATGCTTCGGTAGCAGAAATTGGACCTACAAAATCACGATCATAATTTTCTGGATCATAGACACCATAAGAGTTAGGAACATCAAAGAGCACTGACTGGGAATTGATGATTCCCGCATCCAGTGCCAATCCAAAAATAAAAGGCTTAAGAGTTGAACCTGGAGATCGTTTAGCTCGTATCCCGTCTACTTGACCTTGAATGGAAGTATCAAAAAAATTAGCCGAACCAATGTAGGATTTAACAGTCATCGTTGGACCGTGAACAACCAAAATGGCTCCGTTATTAATTTTATTCTTTGCAAGGACTGAAAGTTCTTGGGTAAGAACCTCTCTTAAGGTCCGTTGCAAACTCAGATTCAAAGTGGTTTTTACTGTTCCAGAGCTATAGACCGTAGGAGACGGAATCATCGCTTCCAATCTTTCCGTTAAATGTGACGCTTGGTGTAACAGACTTTGAGAGGCGGCACCTTGAATGGATTGCGCCTGCTCCCATAACTGATCGCATTGAAGTTTGGGAATATGTTGTTCAGAACAATAGGATCTGGTCAATAGCAGCAAACTCTTCAAATGAGTCGACGTAAGAACATTTGCGTTGGATAAATCCCTATGAACGGGATTCTGTGGCACCAATACAAGTCTAAGAGCCTCTGCTTCAGTCAGATCTATGGACTCTTTATTAAAGTAGATCCAGGATGCCGCTCCGACTCCCTCGATGCTGGCTCCGAAAGGAGCCAAATTGAGATAGCCTTCCAGAATCTCATTTTTTGACAAATGGGATTCCAAGCCAATAGCTAGCCAAATTTGCTTTAACTTTCCTGCCGGTGTCTTCGTATCCAGTCGCCAAATCATTCGAGCTAATTGCATTGAGAGGGTTGAACCGCCACCTGCTCCGGATTGACTTCGGAAGTACTGCCATGCAGATCTAGCAACTGAAAGGTAATTAATGCCAGGATGAAAGTAAAACCAGCGATCCTCTTTCAATATCAATTGAGTCTTCAGATGATTTGGAAATCCATCAAGGCCAGTCCACAATCTAAATCGCCCATCTTTTGAGGTTGTCAAACGCAAAAGGTCTCCTCTTTCATCGGTGTAAGCCTTTGAAAAAGTCATTTGCCGAATAACACCAAGGTCAGTGCTATGATATGCAATCTGCTGCACCAAAAAGAGACCTATAGCGTAGGCTGCGGTCAAATAGAACAGTCCAGATCGCAGGCCCCTAGCGAGCTTTAATAGTGATTGATCCACCTTTGCCTCTAAAAATTTTATCTTCTATATACATCGATTTCGCATAAGTAGGTGGTACGTAAAATGTTCCCGAAGCCGTTGCGCGAATCTTATAAAAAATTTGAGTCACCTCATCCAACAAACTTCCATAGACAACGACTCGGTCTTCCCTGGCATCGATATTTTCAAATCTGAAATTTGAAATTGAACCGAAGTTTGGACCCGCAAATGCCTTTGTCACGCCTAATAATCTATCAAAAATTGACCCAAAATCGCCTTCTCCGGAACCCTCTTCCGGCATTCCCCCCTCTACATCTCCCTCTTCTCGCTGAATTTCATCCTCGTAAGGAGACGAATGACTATCTCCGGCACTGACTATCTGAGATGGCAGGGAATCAAGTTGTAGCTCTGTTCCTCCTGGAAGTAGGTCGACAATAGCCATGTTCGACAAAGTCCCTTTTAGAGAACGCGCCAAAACTCGTACTTCGATCTCATCTCCCACTACAAATGAATCTGACTCCTTACCATTGACAACGTAGTAGCGTTTCAGCTCCATGCCGTTTTCAATTTCTTTAACAGATTTTTCTCGATCAAATCCATTCTGCACAATATTCATGTAGATCGGAAGTGCCCCGCCACTCCTGTTTATCGAAATACTTTTGGCTTCCACAGGAATATTTCCGGTCAAAATCGACTCGCCAGAAAGCTTTACATCAAAAGATTTATTGGATTGATCCATGAAAGACGATGAAAAATCCTTTGTTGCACTCGCACCATTCAGTGGCAACGAGCTGTAGGCGCCGATAGCCAGCGCCGTCCAACCTGCAATATATATGTGTTATGTCTTTGGTCAGATAACAATGTAGCCAATGATCCTATGTATTCTGCGGCATCTTTTCCGACTAAATTTGGAAAATGCTTGGACATGAGATAGATATACTGGGACTTCAAACTATCAAGGGAGTGATAAAATGTTCCTGTTGAAGGCAATTCACCAACGGATTTGAAGGATACATTTTTAATGATTCGGTCAGCATCTTTGTCCATGCCTCTAAGCTTATATGACGATGCGATATATACTGCCGATAGAGACTTCGTCCAATTTAACTCCTTTGATACCGGCAAATTCTTTGAAAAGTCCTCGTATACTTCGTGCAAAAATTGCGCATTAACCAATCCTGCTCTCGCAAGTATGTAAGTAGAAAACGCAACGTCTAACTGTCCACTTGGATTTCGATTGACGCGATTAGACCTGATATACTCGGTTATATGATTCATTAGTTTTTGAAACGAGCTATCGCGCTTCATAACTTTAGAGTCCAACATTTCCACGTATAAAAGACCTACGTATGCATTCAACATACCTGATTGAGCGCCATTAGAATTCCAATATCCGAATCCACCAATCATGGACTGGCGCGTTCGAATCATCGCATTTGCCTTCTCGAGAAATGCAATGGATTTTGATTTGTCACTAATAATTTCCTTGTTATTGACGAATGCCACGATCGGTAGGGACTGGCTTGTAATCTGCTCCGTACACCCATGAGGATACGCCTCTAAAAAACTGACGAGTGCTTGAGCAAATCCAAGTGGCAGAGAGCTAAATGACACCTTTCCATCATAAAGCTCATGATACATTTCACGAGTCACTTCAATTTTATCTGACGAGCCCTTCACAATCTTACTACCCACTGTTGTTGCATAAGGTGTACCTGGGCGAATGCTTAGGGTTTCCTCGTGAATCACAGACTCCGCTGAATTATTCGCTAAACTAACTTTGAAATTTACAGAATGCGACTTTAAAACCCCTTCAGCCTTAAACTCAAATTTTGCAACAACCTCTTTGCCTTCGGAAACGGTCAACTCTTGCCTAGGTTTGCTAAGAGTTAAACCCTCGCTTGCGGTCGCCTCTACGATCACTTTGGCATCTTTCCCAGATCCAATCGATTGATTACTAATCGTGACTTCACCGACGAATTGATCACCCGGCGCAACGAATAAAGGTAAAACAGGAGAAATGACAAATGAGCCAACCCGCCGCCCTTTAGAACTTGCGGTGCCAAATGAAGAATCACCTATCGCTACAGCAATGAGCCGATAGGATCCGTTAAAATGTGATGGTAGCTCAACGTCTACAACGTTAACCCCAGCTTTTCCGTCAAATATCCCGCTCCAAAATGCCGCTGGTGGCAAAGACTTCCTTCTAAATGGATTAATATTCCGGGCCAATGCTCCGTCTTGATCGCCACCTGCAGCGGCCTTCATCGCAATAGAATACTCCGGAAGAATCAAATCTAAAATCTGCCTTGTTTCCACCTCATGAGCCTTCTTTCTAAAAAAGTGCTTCAAAGGATCCGGATTTCGATAACGGGCAACCTGCAAAATACCTTCGTCAACAGCAAACAAGACGACGCGCATTGGCTCACTTAATGTCATATTTACCGGAACTTTGCGATCGGGCTTTGTCACTTCTGGATGTTCGAGTTTAATGGACGAACTATAATTCTTAATACTTACCCGCAGAGGAGTAATCGCATAAGAAAGTGATTTTGTATAAATTTCTGGAGAGCTACTTGATCGCACATGAGTCACGTGAACATATGCGTTTCCAGTGATCCCCTTTGGAATCTTGAATTTTTGCACACTCGATGCCTGTCCCGATTTATACCAGGTTGAGCTTAGAACCCTGTCAGACTCGACAGTAATGTAACCAGAGCCAGCATAAGGTGCCTTTATCTCGAGATCTGCCTCTTCACCGATATCATATTCTTTTTTGGAAAGTTTTAATTTCAGCTCCGAGTTACGATCTAGGCCCCGATCTAAGTCACCTGATCCTGCGATTGAAAAATGAACTGAGGCAAGCGTGGCTCCATCGCTATTAAAAAACTTAATGTCATAATCTCCAGATTTATCGCTGGGCAATTGATAGCGAAAGCCTTCTGCGCCAATTGAAATATCCTTAGACTCGACAATTTCTTCCACTTGTTTTGATTGATATCGATAGAGACCGTCACTACCAGCAACTAAAGTTGACAAATATTTTGTTCGAAACAGTGATAATTTCAGTCCCTTGGTCTCGACCTTCTGCAGGAGGTTATTGAGCGATATAATATCTACATGTCTCTTTGAATTTTGTTTGATCCATTGCAAATCACCGTCAGACTTCACACCTAAAATATAATCTCGATCTGCAACAATAGCTTGAGCAACTCTAGCAACAAACCGTCCTCCGCTTTTCTCAAACGCCTCTGATACAACTGACAATTTATAAAAGCCATTATCGTTATTGAGATCAGGCAAACTCTCAAAAACCATGCCTTGCTCGTCGGTTTCGAAATCTCCAAAAGATCGGTCATTGACCGCATCAGTTCGACTTTCAGGAAAAAAGAAATTCCAGTCCTCGTAGCCCTTCATTTCTGGAAAGCTTGGAACTAATGAATACTTAAATTGCACCTTATTACCTTCAGCAGGTCCACCAAAAAGATTTTCAACCTTTGTGCGAACCTTATATTGAGACGGCTTAATCCAAGCCTTCTCCAAAATCTTCGAGGGCAAATCGCCTTTCTCAATGACTAAGTCTGTATCCGATTTCAAACGATCTGGCAAAAATTCTTGGATCCTTAGATTCGTAGATCCCACGGTTACTTTTCGTTTATCATCCTTAATCATTTGAACCGAAGCTATATATGGCCCGGTCAACCAATGGGTCTCTGTTTTGATGCGATGCTCATCAAAGCCAAATTTCCCAGCCTCAAATGATCGCTTCAATACCTCCTGACCACGTGGATTTGTCAATATCAACTCCAATGGAAGCCCAGCCGGAAGCTGAATCAATCCAGGTCCTTTAATAATTGACCCAACGATCACGTCCTCACCGGGTCGATATAGTCCTCGGTCAGAAAAGACGTATCCATCTATACTGGAAGGGTCCAGGACTTCTCCGCCAACATCAAATCGACTCGTTGAAAGTCTGCGCGAAGAATCCCGATTCACTGGAAGAAATGATAGATCATCGTCTCTTCTTGCCGTCCATGCCACGGGTTCATTTTCGGCAGTTAACCCGACAAAGCTTTTAAACACTGCTGTGCCGTTTGAATCTGTTTTTTGAGAGACCAGCGTCACACCATTTCGCGCCAATAGACCTACATCAACATTCGCCGCAGGCTTTCCAGAAAGCAACTCCATCACATAGATAATAAAGGTGCCATCTTTATTTCGTTTTGCCATCAAACCTAAATCAGTGACCAGTACAAAGCGCTTATCCTTAAATCGCGAGTCGTTAAACTCATATTTATACTCTGGCATAGGCTCATCATCATCATCACTTTGCTCTGCCCGTTTCGATTTAAGGCTTTCAGGATCGTATTCTTCAATTGCCGCCAGGAAAAGCCCTCGCCTTTTTGTCGACTGATCAACACCGCTATTTGTTCTCAGAAACTTATTGAGGTCCAATCCAAAATAGTTGGTCTTTGTTTTAACATCACTTTGAAACTCGTGAAAATCCTCGAAGCGCTCCGAGAAATCACTGGAGGAAAAGCTCCAAAAACTTGGGGATGTAAACTGACTTTCATTGAATCGAACAAAATGATTGAGTTTATCAGGGGCTACCCGATAAAGTGTGGTCTTAACACCTTTAGCACCGTTCGATGTGATGTTAAGTCTTTTTTCACCTGCCATCGAAAGCAAAGAGCCCTCATGCATAAATTTTATGTCTGTCGGCACTGCGGGAATTTTCAAAATTCTCTGCCATGTATCCGAAAGTTTATAACCACCAAATGCTTCAAGGCCTCGCTTGACAGTTACAAACAAATGTCTTTTTTCCGCTACATCATGTTTAAAACCAATGACAGGAATGGGGGCTTTTTGATTAACATCAAGTAAAGAAACCGATAATTTACGCGATTCCTTCAGAATCTTTTCATTGATCTCATTGGCATCCGACCATGCATAATTCATACGCGCTCTAGCTGCCTCCGGATCATCCGGATTTGAATCACGAGGGTCTTCCGGATTGATGGGCCTATTTATGGGAAGCTCATATAGTTCAATACTCTTGATCAAATCAGAAGGTTTTAAATTAGTCGTAAATGACACCGCCAATAGTGGCGCTAGATCACCATTTGATTCTTCTTTGATATAAGATGCATTAGCACTAACTACCTTTAAGAAGGAATCCAAAGCAGGCACTGAGAGAGGTATATCCATCTTCTCGGCAGAATTCCCTCCAAGTACTGACTGAGCCCCTGTATCGATCTTTAAAACCAGCTCCAACTCCCGCTCGGGTAAAGGTAGATTCTCGCTCTGTATATAGACACCCATGTCAAAGGGCTTATAGTTGAAGGTGACGTCATAAAGGTCTTTTCCTTCTGCATTTTCAGTATTATTTATCCGTCGAGTGGATCGAGATAATTTCACGGCATTTTCAAATGACTTTCGATCTATGGGATGAGTAAATGAAAGATCATAGGTCAGAATTTTCTTCAAAGGATCAAATGGATCTTGATAAAATTGCGACTTATTGTTCCTGAACGAAAATTTTGCCGTCGTAAATTCTAAACTGTACGTAGATAGTACAATTTTTGAATTCAGAATTCGCTTTTCAATTTTGACAGTATATTTTTGATTTGGCACCCAATCCTTTTCAGGCAGAAACTGCAACTGAGAATCCCCAATAAAGGACCATGACCCTGCCATTGCAGGCGACAAAACAACTCCCTTATCCAAAGCTTTTCCAACCAAGTCGAGTTTGGCCGCAGAATTCTGAAAATTGATAAACAACGTACTTGGCTTTGAGGTTGGACTGTATATTTGAGGGGTTGGCTTGACGATTGTCACTTTTGTAATAACAGGTGGTGGCAATTTCCACCAATAATAGCCTCCATAGCTACCTACGCCGATTAAGAGCAATATAGATGTCAATATTGCATAAAACTTAGGGGCACTTTTTTCTTTCTGGCTCAGAATCCAAGCAAACATTTTTTTAAATGGATAAATCAACCACAAACCAAGAAACATAAGCCACTTTGGAGGAGACCAACTTCCTATCAAAAATTTCAAAATTTTTGAAAACGCCGCAACAACTTGCCTAAAAAATTCAGATGCACGAGCCATAACTAGTCCTTTAGAGATGTCACATGGATTGATATAACGAATATATTTAATTAAAATTTATTCCGAGATTTTACTCGATTCCATTGTGTGATTGCTACAAATAACTTGATATATTTCTCTAAACTGTTCGGTACCGTTCACAATGAACACAATCATTCGGTTGAAGTTTGCTAGTACCTAACTTTAGCCTCAGTCTTTAGCCTCTTTGTTCAACACATGACTTAAGCCCAGCAACCTTCGACCAAAGAAACTGATCCATCACCCCATTCAACCATTTGCTGTTTTAAAATCAATGGCCCTGTCCTAAACTGTTAGATATAGAGAAATCCTGGCTTAGGCGCAAACATATGAGTTACTATCAAAATGTTGTTTTCCCGAAGATGTGCAACATCGTTTCCAATCAATTCCGCAACTCAAAAGCTGAGCTACTTGCTTCATGTAGCGGAAACGTACTAGAGATTGGCTTTGGCAGTGGACTAAGCTTGCCGTTCTATTCAAGCCAAGTAACCGCCTTAACGGGAGTCGAGCCCCACGACGCAGAGCGGCATTCAGCAAAATTGGCTAAATTAGCTGCAGCAAGTGTATTCCCCGTCAATTTAGTCGGATCGAATGCGGAGAGTATGCCGTTTAGCGATGGTACTTTTGATTCTGCCGTGAGTATTTTTACTCTTTGCTCTGTCACAAATCCAACCACAACTCTTCAAGAAATTTTGAGAGTTCTAAAACCGAATGGTAAGTTATTTTTTTTGGAACACACCATCGACGGCCCAGGAATGAATCGTGGCTTACAAAAATTGCTTCAACCTGTATGGAACAAAATAGCCTGTGGTTGCTGCCTGGACCTAGATGCTCCTGATCTTATGAGAAAGCATCAATTGAATCTTGATTACAAAAAATTAGGACACGGCGGATTCCCAAATTTTCTCAGTCCTATTTACATGGGAGTAGCCTCGAAGTCGTTTTTGTCTTAAAAGCATCAAACCAAGTTCAGTCACCACGTTTCCGTCATCCAGAACCAAGTGAAGTGTCCATGGGGATGTGCTAAAAAGAAAAAAGTGTGCCCCAATTTCGACGAGGTCAACTAAAGTCGCCTCAAACTTAAAAAGAAAAGGGGGCACTCAGATGGCTTTATCAAATCAAATCGCTTTGGACAACAAA
>JAPLFV010000190.1 GCA_026390495.1 Pseudomonadota bacterium
ATTGTTAATTTCTGGTTTTCTTTGCTCGAAAGAACGCTCGAGAATGTTGAACACGCATCTTTTTCTCTGGTTGAAATTTGTTTTTTTATACCTAAAAAAAGCAGACCATCGAGAGACGGCCTGCTTAGAATCAAAATTTCAATCTTCTTTTAAAGAAAAACTGACTTACTCAATTTCAACAAATTGATTGATGGAATTTCCATCCAGTACTCTAACATGCATAAGGTATTCTCCTTTTAACAGGTTAGAATTCAATGTCTTTCTTTCTTCAAATTTGTTTAAGGGATTATTGCCAGTTGCACAAGCTTCGCCGTATACAATCTTTGTAATTGGTTGCACAACCAGTACATTATCAGCACCTACATAAGATTTAATATCTTCAAATCGAACACAGCCATCAAAAAGGTAAGGATGTTGGCCTTTTAGCACTATCTCTTGTTTCCCTTCAGATGTTTGCTCTAGGAGAGCTGAATATGCGGCTGCGTAGAGAAAATCATCCGCTTCCGGACGAGTCGCATGGACTACATTTAGCGGGATGCTTCGCGCCTGTGGACTCCCTAGAACTTCGACTTTGTAAATACCTGCTGTCAAGTGACGGCCAACCTCAATACTCTTAGTATAAGGCACAAGCATTTGTAGGCAGGTTGCTTGCGGATAGTAAAATGCCTCAACGGACAACATCAGTTTTTTTGTAGCATCATCAACAATTGCCGAAACAGGACCCATTTTATAGCAACTACTTGTGAAATGGCCGTGAACAATGACCTCTACCTTGTCGTTGTCATCAAAACCTTGTGGCACAAACACCTTTTCTACAGGCGCCTTAACTAGAACTGCTCCACTAGCTAGTGAGATCCCCGAGATACTTGCAAGTATAGATCCTAAACATAAATCACGAAAAATTCTTTTTCTCATAATCGACCTCCCTGAAGTTAATTGCACCTAATGCGCCAATATTTTCTCTTCACACTTTACTTATACGCCTAAATGAACCTGAAAGTAATATTATTTGTATTGGTCATGGCGAAAAAAAATTTTTAATTCTTAGCCTTGGTCAGTGACGGAATGCCCGAAATGTAGAAAATAAATATGCTTATTGAGCCTAAAAATGCGATATATATGGAGATTGTTCCGAGCCTAAAGTTGAAGATTAAATATTTAGTAAAGAGGTCAACATGAGTTCTTTAAATTCGATAAATAGTGTTTTAAAGGAATCTCGACGGTTTAAGCCTTCGAACCAATTTGTAAAAACAGCCTTCATAAACTCTGCAAAAAAATACCTTGAGTTGTGGAAGAAGAGTATTAAGTCACCTGATTCTTTTTGGAAGAAGCAGGCCAATGAAAGCTTAGTATGGGCGAAGCCATTTTCAAAAACATTAGAGTGGAAGTTGCCCCATGCAAAATGGTTTGTTGGCGGCAAAATTAACGTTGCATACAATTGTATTGATCGCCACGTCGAGGCAGGATTAGGAAATAAGGCCGCGATAATCTGGGAAGGTGAAGACGGGACTCGAAGAATCTTAACATATAACGAACTTCTTAATGAGGTCTCTCAGTGTGCAAATGCTCTTATGGAGCTGGGAGTTAGTTCTGGAGATCGCGTTTCGATCTATATGCCTCTTATACCCGAGGCAGTTGTTTCAATGCTTGCTTGTGCGCGAATCGGTGCTATGCATAGCGTCATTTTTGGAGGGTTTTCAAGTGATGCATTGGCCGACAGAAACAATGATGCGCAATCAAAGTTAGTGATTACCGCAGATGGTGGGTTTCGTAAGGGTTCCTTTTTGTCTTTGAAGGATAACGTTGACGAAGCTTTGAAGAAATCGTCCTCTGTCCAAAAAGTTCTGGTTTTTAAAAGGAGTGATCGAGCTTGTAAGATGAAAGACGGAAGGGATTATTGGTGGCACGATATTGTTTATCGGCAGTCGATTCATTCCAAATGTAAACCATTTGATAGTGAGCATCCTTTGTTTCTATTGTATACCTCTGGTAGCACGGGTAAGCCCAAGGGGATCGTCCATACAAGTGCCGGTTATCTATTGGGTGCAACAATTTCTTTCAAATATATTTTTGATATCAAAGTTTCAGATACTTTTTGGTGTACAGCAGATGTGGGCTGGATTACTGGGCACACTTACGTCACCTATGGCCCTTTGTCTAACGGTGCCTCAATTGTTATGTATGAAGGAGCACCAAATTTTCCAGATTGGGGTCGCTTTTGGAGTATCATTGAGAGGTATAAGGTTTCGATATTTTACACCGCGCCGACAGCCATTAGAGCTTGTATTAAAGCGGGTGACGATTGGCCAAAAAAATATGATTTGAGCTCTTTAAGAATTCTTGGAACCGTTGGAGAGCCAATCAACCCAGAGGCATGGCTGTGGTACCACGAAGTCATAGGAAACAAAAAGTGCCCAATCGTTGATACTTGGTGGCAAACTGAAACTGGTAGCGCCATGATTACCCCACTTCCAGGAGCAATTGTTACGACACCAGGTACCGCAACGGTGCCATTTTTTGGAATCGAGCCTGAGATTGTCGACAAAGCTGGTAAACCTGTCAAAAAGGGACATGGTGGATTCTTGGTTATAAAGAAACCTTGGCCAAGTATGCTTAGAACCATTTGGGGAGACGATGAACGCTATGTTCATCAGTATTGGTCTCAAATTCCTGGATGTTATTTTACCGGAGATGGGGCGCGCCAAGATAAGCACGGCAATTACTGGATTTTGGGCCGAATTGATGATGTCTTGAACGTTTCGGGGCACAGACTTAGCACCATGGAAATTGAATCCACCTTGGTTAGTCATCATGCCGTTGCTGAGGCGGCAGTTGTCGGAAAGCCTGACGATATAAAGGGAGAGGCCATCGTTTGCTTTGTCTCTTTAAAATCAGGATTTAAGGCAAGTGAGGAATTAAAATTGGAGCTTCAAACCCATGTTGCAAAGCAGATTGGTGCACTTGCACGTCCTGATCAGATTAGATTGTCGGACAGTTTGCCAAAGACAAGATCTGGTAAAATTATGAGACGATTGCTGCGTGATATTGCTGCGGGAAAAGTTTCAACTCAAGATACCTCAACTCTTGAAGACTTTGCGGTATTGGCAGCTTTACGACAAGATGATGACATATAAGCGATTGGTGACGTTCCAAAAAAGTGAGCTGAAATCAATTGGCTCTTTGCTTTTGGCATTCTTTGAATACGGCGCTTTATAAAGTAGAATATAGTACAGTCACATGTAAAATTTCTTTTAAGGGAAAATATGTCGTCAATACTATCTGCTTTTACTTCAAGGCGCATGTTAAGTGTTTTTATGCTTGGGTTCTCGTCTGGTCTTCCTTTTTTGTTGATTGGCTCAACGCTTAAAGCGTGGCTCAAGGACTTGAACGTTGATTTAACGACAATCGGGTTGTTTGCATTGGTCGGAACACCATATTCATTAAAGTTTTTGTGGTCGCCGTTTTTGGACCGATATACTTTGCCGTTTTTAGATCGAAGACGAGGTTGGATTTTAGCAATGCAAGTCGCATTGGCGATTTGCATGTTAGCACTCTCAACGTTACAACCAGATCAAAATTATTCTGCATTGGTAGCTATCACATGTGCGGTAGCTTTTTTCTCAGCAACCCAAGATATTGCCATTGACGCCTATCGGCGCGAGGTCTTAAGGCCAGAGGAATTAGGACTTGGCTCGTCCATGGCAGTGAATGGATATCGCATTGGAATGTTGCTAGCAGGTGCAGGTGCATTGACCATAGCAGATCAGTGGGACTGGGCTTCTAGCTATCGAGTCATGGCTTTTGCAATGCTTTCATGTCTTGTGTTTACATTGATTGCTCCTTCAGCCGAGATCTCTGTTCAAGCACCAAAGACGCTCAAGGAAGCGGTGATCGAGCCATTCCTAGAATATTTTAAACGGTCGGGCGCAATTGAAGTCTTGATATTTATTTTATTGTTTAAGGTAGGCGATCAAATGGCAAGTGACATGTTCACTCCGTTTTATTTAGAGATTGGATTTACAAAAACAGAAGTAGGACTGGTCTCAAAGGGTTTTGGAGTATGGGCTTCAATCGTAGGGGGTGTGGCCGGTGGAATTCTTTTGATTCGATATCCCTTGATTAAGTGCCTCTGGCTTTTTGGTGCACTTCAGGCTCTATCAACTCTTGGATTTTCTTGGTTGGCTTCGGTTGGAAATAATGTTTCTGGGCTTGCTGGAGTTGTATTTTTTGAAAACCTGACGAGTGGAATGGGGACGGCCGCGTTTATTGCCTTTATGGCGGGTGTATGCAATACAAAATTCACTGCGACTCAATACGCTCTGCTCTCGAGCTTTATGGGCGTACCTAGAATATTTTTTGGTTCTGCTAGTGGTTACTTAGCAAAAAATATGGGTTGGTCCACCTACTTTATTTTCTGTGCTCTGATTGCGATACCTGGGATGTTGATGTTGTTTAGAGCTAGAAAGTGGAGTCAACCTGAAGGGCAATCGAATGAGGTTTCGACAGTTGTTGACTAAACGTTTAGAATAGAAGTTTAAGAATCAGTTTCTGTCGCACTCATTGTTGCGGAGAAGATAAAATTGATCTTGTTGCTCTACAATTCGGTATTGCCCCGATGATGTTAGTTCGTTTTTAAGATTTCTTGTCTTCATAAATGCAAACTGATCTTCTTCCGTCATGTCGCCAAAAACTAAACACGGCTTGTAAGTCGCAGCATCAGCGGTTAGTACCAATGTGCGTCGCCAATTAGCTCGGGCGAAATGTTTGAAGGTTACCGCGCAACTTTCAGTGTTAGAGTTTATATATTGGTCGATGAACCTATTTGCAGTTGATTCTTTTGATTCAATGTTTAACTGATACAAGTCCGTACAATTGAAAAAAGTACAGGTGGAAAGACCATTTGCGGACGTGTAGTTTCTGTTTGTGTAGGCGATCGAACATACATGCAAAGCAAAAATTCCAAGTACATATTGCTTGATCCTATATTTACTATTCCACGCTCGGGAGAGAGTCCATATATACCCAATGAGAGCAAAGGGTAGAATACATGCACTAAAGTAGTAGGCTAGCCTGCCGGAGGTGACAGAATATGTCGAGATATAGCTCATTGGAATCAGCGTGCCGATTCCAAATGGACTCAAGGCAGGCAACCAAGCAAACTCTTCCATGAATCTCACATACTCAGATTTTGTAAAAATTTGTTCAACGACCCAAAATGGATGGGTTAAAAAGTATATTGCAATTTCTGACAAAGAATTGCCGTATTGCCCCCATTGATCAAAAATAGCATTGGTAAGATAATTGGTTGGATTGTGTAAATTCGGCATAATAAATTTTCTTTCTACAAAAAATACAACGACTCCTGTTACTCCTAGTGAAGACCATTGCTTCCAATATTTTCTATCAAAGATTGAGATACACAGTGCCGACGCGCCTAGAAGAAAAGCATAATCATCTCGAACGCCTAAAGACAAAACAGCAAACATGACTGCTAAAAATCGTCTATTGTATATCAAACTAGCAATGAAACAGAGAATTGTGAAAATATATAACTGCTCATAGTGTGCGCTGAGGAGGATTTCTTTTTGATAGCGATTGGAAAAGAAAAGCCCGACTGAAAGCCATGCAAAAGTATAGTTTTGAGTCCATTTTCGAGCAATTAAAAACAGAGGCAATGCTCCTAAGGATTGCACAAACATTTGGAAAAAAATGAGCGTGTGCCCCGAAGACCAAACTGCTTTGAATGGCAGGACAAGCAAAAGAGTAGGATGGATATGTATTGAAAAATGATTGTAGTCACCTGGAAGCGGAGCTCTTAAAAACAGACCATTGAGCGTGCTGCCAAGAGCGTAATTCAGCATCCCATGATCGTGAAACCAACCGGAATTGGATTCGAAAAATGCCAGAGATAAGTGCCAAGTAGAAAACCAACATATGAACACCACGGCCAAATAGTGAAGAAATGGAGTATTAAGTGATTTCGAGAATTTAAGAGTATGGTTCAATTCCGTCTTCCTTTTAGCCGGGTGTCGCTTAGTTGGTTGAGCTTTGGGCCTTGGTTGATTTCAGTAGGCAGTAGTCGCCTTCCTTGTCAAAAAATCTGAGCCAAGCTTTGAGTGAATCAATCGTCATTTCGATTGACCCTATTTTGTTTTCGGCATATTTGGGGTGAACTAGGCCGGAGTATCCAATAATACTTGGAATACCTGTCAGAATTGATGCCCACATAATGTCGATTTCTTCTACGTAGGTGTATGGACCTTCAGTTTGAATCACTATTGGCTTGTTGCGGCATGTCGCTTCCGCCATGATTTTCAAATCATCTATCCTCTTCGTGGAATGCTGAATTG
>JAPLFV010000133.1 GCA_026390495.1 Pseudomonadota bacterium
GAAGCGTGAATATCTACGATTTTTTTCTTCTGGATTAATGCTGCTTCTCGAATGTCATTTATCATAGTACTTTCACTCAAGTCAGTTCGTTAGGCTTTTCTTGTGGTCAAGGTCGACTTCGTAGCCGTGAGGTAGTTCTTTACTTAGATTGCCTCAACGCCCGTATTTAAATCAAAAAAAAAATTTGACAGGCAGATAGAGTTTTCGCTTAACCCTCCGAATTAGCAAGTTTAATCCCTAGAATTTTGCATCTGATTAAAGAGGTGGTTTGAGCATTGTTTCCTTAGGACTACTTTTAGTGACATAATTAGGTGAACAGAAATGATGGAGAATCGTAAGATGAATAGCAATATTACTAGATTTTTTAGAGATAGTGGGCTCAAGGTTCTTGCAATATCCAATATGAGCGCCTGCGAATATTCCATTTTATTATACTTGCTCAACTGCGCAATGTCGGGGTTAGAAAATTTGGTCTCAAATGAAACCGAGCTAGGAACTATAATCGGCTTTAGCCCAGCAGAGGTGGGCCAATCTTTGGATCGATTGACGGGAAGGCAAATTATAAAGAGTCATTACGGTGATGGAACTCAAAGCCCCAAGCTACAAAGTGTAAGTTTGGGAATGAACTGGGACATTGGGAAATGGAAGTTGGTGACTCACGATGAAGAGACAGCGCCGAGAGATCACCATGAGGCGATTATTTTTCCCTTTCGAAGAGGGGCGCCCAATCTTCTCGTTATTGATGGAAGTAGAAGTCAGCCGCCGGCTAAGCATCCCATGCCCAAGTCAGGCTCCGACATTGAGGCCTGGCAACGAATTTTAGAGACATTCACGCGAGGTCGAAACTTAGATGATCATGAGTCAAGATCAAATGAGAATGTTGCTAGGGCGTTAGCTGACGCTCATCCAATTGATCAGATTCTTTTGCTGGTCCGCCATTTCAATTCTCGAATCCCAACATTGTCTCTGATGGCATCTAATTGGGAACACTATGTTGAACTCTACGAACAGGAACATCAGAGACTAGATCTTTTTGAAGTTCGTCAGAAACAAGCTGAGTTGGATCAAAAGGCAAGAGATGCTGCGCTAGTTCTGTTGGAAAAACGTAAAGACTTGGAGCTTTCGGACGAGGAAACTCAAATTTTGGAACTGCTCTCCTCTCACCGTCACCCAAGACGGCAGCTTTTTTGGGCCTACCAACAGAGAATTCGATATCCAAAACTAGTTGCATTTTTTGCGGATTTTCACGATTTAATGCTTCCAATAACACAGACTGGACAAGTCGTGAAGATGCCGACGGAATGAATAAAAGATTGAGTTGTTTTGAGTTAGCGGGTTTTAACCCTTCTAAATTCAGGCAACTTTCTTGAGTGCTAAATTCAATTGTTCTTCCAGTTCTATATAAAATATAGTTTTATCAACAAGATTTCGTAGCTTGCGGTTTTCGGTGCTAAAATCTGAAATTTTTAGTTCTTTCCGAGCTTGTGTACTCAGTAATGAAACGACATCGTCGCCAAAAATGATTCGGTCTTTGGTGCCTTCAAATGACCTAATGAGTTTGCCTGCACCTTGCATCCGTCTCGAACGACCAGGATTGCTCCCAAGTGCTGTCGCCTTTTTGTGATTGGATGGACCAATAACCCCAATCAAACATTTTCCAGAGCTCAAACCTATGTCTATAGCCAAGTCAATTTCATGATCTGAAGCGAAGTTTGATTTCTCGTGAAGAATTTTCTGGCAGGCGGAGATTGCTGAAGTCATAAGATTTTGTCTTTTCAGAATATCAATGGTTTGATGTTCGTCGAGATAGATGACAACAAATAGCTCGTCGGCTATCCAATCCATATAGTAGTCAATATTATCCAATTGATTTTTGAGGATATTCTGAACCCTTTGGTAATAATCCTCATCTCTCCAGTCGGACGAAATGCAAATACTAAACCGACTTTTTGGCTCCGTCTTTTGCTTAGAATTGGAAAGAGCCATTCCCCTGGACATGTTAGCAAGTTTGACCTGCATCTCTCTAATTTCTGACGCCATAGTACGCGATTGCAGTAGGAGGTTTATGGTTGGCATAAAAAGAATTAACAAACATGCAATATATCCATTTGCTGCACCTTGGATGACTTGTGGAAGAATTAGAGAGAACGTGCATGAAAACATTATAGAGGCATAAAGCAATGGAATTGAAATCCAGCACATGGTGATGACCGATGCAACAATCACAATTGTGTATGCGATTATAAATGAACGGTCTATGGGTAATGTTTGATTTGAATTCTGAAACAAATCCAAAATGATCCATGCCCCGATGATTTGCACCATTACATTTCCAATACCCATAAATAGCTGTTTTCTTTTTGGATTGTCATTTGAAATGAGAATTCCTGTCCAAACTGCAGCTTGCAATGCTGAATATCGGCAAATCCACCAAAGTGCAGTATTTTCTTGGAAAGAAGCCTGCACAAAAAATAGAATTGCATCAAATAGAATGGCTAAAATAGCGAAGGCATCGCATATTTTGGCTCTATTTTCCTGAATTCGATCGTAAAGATACACCTGCTCGTCA
>JAPLFV010000260.1 GCA_026390495.1 Pseudomonadota bacterium
GATTCATTCAGACATCGACTCCTTTTTTACCTTGGGCCAAAACACCTAATCAAAAGTATTGTATTGTTTGGGGTCTAACCTGCAATCTAAAATTATATCAGTCCTCTTGCTTACTTGAAGCGTTAATTGATAGAATAGAGCAGATCATATTATGAATTCTATTTTTTAGATTTTAATTTTTTTGGGAGACTCGAAGTTATGGCGGGAAAGCCTATAGATCAGAAAGTCCTAGATCGCTATCAAAGTGACTATTATGTGCACACTGATCTGATTTTTCGATTTGGGGTCTCATTAACATGTAGTCGTGAGGGCGGCGAAAAGCTTGTAGAACGCACATTCTCACTTTTGCTTGACGAGTTGACCAAAGTCAAAGGTTCGAATAGTCCAATCGATCATCTTTTGTCTCTCTCTTGGCAGGCATGGTCTCAATTGAGGGGCGAGAATTTTCATCCATGGAATCATGTTCTAGTGTCCTCATTGGCTAAGCTAGACGTCGATGAGCGTGCTGCTTTATATATCGTTGACATGGTCGGTTATTCAACGACTAACGCAGCAAAATTAATGGAGTGTTCGGAAAAGGATTTAAGAATTGCGTTGGCGTCTGCTCGCGCGAGTTTGGTTACTGGAGTCGTAGCTGTAAATTAGGCGTCAAATTCATTGACGAGGGGGACTTAAAATTGGCAAAGAAACTACCGGCATTTGAAGGTGAAGAGTTACTCTATAGCTACATGTCAGAGTACCTTGATGGAGAGTTACCGCCGTCAATCGCAGAAGCCTATTTGAATGCATCCAAAGGAAAAGAGGATCTGATTCAAAAATTTCAGTTGCATCGGGGAAAGTATCAGATTGCTATGGGCAAATTTTTTGCTCCAGAGCCGTTGAAACACAAATTGCGCAATATGGTTCAAGATGATCAAGTGAGAGAAACAATAGAAGCGTCTGAAATTCAAGACATTGAGAAATCGGAGATGTGGAGTAATATTTTTCGCCGATCAGTTTTAGCTTTAATAGTTTTAGGTGCGATCGGTCTCGGAGTTTATGCCTTTATGCCACAGGCCGTCGAGAAGATAAATGTTATCGAATATATTGGTTATGAGGCCGTTGCAATGGAAGAAGATCCAGATGGCAGGCTCAATTTACCATCTACCGATATAGATGAGATCGGGCAATTTGTAAGTCGTATACCTGGACTTCCATTCACTCCTCAACTTCTTAAACCAATCGCAGGCTGGAGTCCGGAAGGCGTTAGTTTGATCGACTATGAGGTTATTAAAGTTATTGCTGTCATGTACAAAAGCCCGGAAAGAAATGGTGAACATTTGCATCATTTTATGGTACCGGGAATTATGAAAGACATTCCCTTTGCAGGAGAAGAAGCAGATTTTAGGGGAATTCGGTTTAGAGTCTATGCGAGCGATAAATTGAATTTGCTTGTATGGCAAATGAATCCTCAGTTTGTATCAGTATTGGCAGGTCATAGAAGTGCTCCTGAATTAGCAGAAATTGCGCGGAGTGGGACTCCAGAGTAAGACCCCTTTTTTGAAAATGCTGAGTGTATTGCATTGGCAAGATACCGTTCCGTAGTTTGTTGGTTTCGGAATCCATGACGGAGCCCTTTATGCAGCCCTCGTTTGATCCTTTGGATCCAGTGGTAATTGAATACGCATATAGACGAGGCTTTTTTCCAATGCCACATCCCGAATCTGGTGAAGTGCTTTGGTACGATCCAGATCCACGTGCTGTTTTCTTCTTAGATAAATTTCATATATCGCGTTCCCTGCAAAAGTCATTGCGAAAGAAAGGCTATACCTGCACCTTTGATACGGCATTTGAGAAGGTTGTCAATAAATGTGCTGATCGTGATGAAACTTGGATTAATGCAGACTTTGTTCAAATGTACTTAAAGATGTTTTCATTGGGAAAGGCTCACTCAGTTGAGGTTTGGAGCGAAGGCGAGTTGGTGGGTGGTGTCTTTGGCCTTTGTTTTGGTGGGGTTTTCAATGGAGAAAGCATGTTTTCGACTGCTGATGATGCATCAAAAGTTGCGCTGTTTCATTTGGTTGAAGCTATGAAAAATGCAAGAATGCATCTTTTAGAAGTCCAATTTATGACGCCACATCTTGCGTCTCTAGGTGCGGTAGGAGTTTCGAAAGATCAATATCACGCATTGTTGGAGAAAGCGTTGCTGACCAACGCTCAGTTAGAGGCTCACCATTTCAAATCAAAAGTGAAATCATAATTAACTGTCTGAAATGTGACTCGATACACACAGAGACTTAATTCTAAGATGTTGCGATCGTATCAAGTTAAATCCCTTCTGACTTTGACTCTGACTCTGTCTTGTGCGTTGGTTTTTTTGATCTGCGATGGACAAGATGCGTTATGTTACTTGGCCTTCCTCAAAAATTTTTTTGATTTAACAAATTTATTTCTGAGGGGCAAGTTTCATTTGATTTTAGACTAGCAACAACTTGAAAGGGTTGCCCCCTTGAAATCAGAAGCCATTGTAGGTAGGAGTAATAATTTTTGATTACGGCACCTATAGCAACTGCTTGGCGGCACAGCCTAATGTTACCTGTGTGTTGCAATGCATGCACCGACTACTCGCACAGAAACCTGAAACTGCAAGCCGCCACTATGCGTTTTCCTTAAAAGTGTATTCTGTTGCTATGTGTAAATAAAAAAATGATGGTATGATTAGGTTGCAATTAGAATCACGGTTATCATTAGAATAGAGGGGTCAGACCAATGAAATTTTTTTTGAAAATGCGATTATTCGTTTTACAATCTGCGCTGATTTATTGCCTTCTATCATTTAGCGCTTGCCAACATCGCAATGACAATTCTACCGCCATAAAAACCACTAGTGACTCTATCTCCAAGCAAGTCATTGCAATATCTGCGGGCTGGGATCACAACTGCGCGTTGACTATGGCTGGAGTTAAATGCTGGGGAGATAACTCATTTGGTCAGACAACAGTTCCAGCGCTTACCAATGCAACACAGGTTTCGGCAGGCATGATTCACTCCTGTGCATTGACTGCGGACGGGGTCAAGTGTTGGGGGAATAACCAGTATGGTCAGACTTCGGTTCCCACCCTTAAGAGTCCGACACAGGTTGCGGCAGGCGCAAAGAATACTTGCTCGCTAGCAGTAGATGGAGTCAATTGCTGGGGGTACTGGCAGGCCGTTCCCATGCTCAACAACCCAACCCAAGTTTCAGCTGGCTTCTCTCATTACTGCGCTTTAACTACGGACGGGGTCAAATGTTGGGGGGTCGATGAACAAAAAACAAAGGTTCCTAAGCTTAACAATCCAACCCAAGTGTCAGCTGGACTCGATCATTCCTGCGCACTAACTATGGACGGGGTGAGATGCTGGGGGGATAACAAGTATGGCCAGACAACAGTTCCGTCGCTTAACAATCCAACTCAAGTTTCTGTGGGTGCCTATCACACTTGCGCATTAACTACGGACGGGGTGAGATGCTGGGGGTATAACCAGTATGGTCAGACAACAGTACCAGCGATGACCAATCCAACCCAAGTTTCTGCAGGCAGGTATCACACCTGCGCTTTAACAGCAAATGGCGTCAAATGCTGGGGAGATAACTATTACGGCCAGACAACTGTTCCTATAGGTCTATAGATGCAAATTGCATCTATTCCACAAATCACTGCGATAAATGCAGAGGGAATGCAATTTGAGGTATTGGCCTTCAAGAGATCCTCGGTCAAACCTCCCAGAGTTAATCATCTACGTTGATTGTAAGCACCTTGGCTTACAAATTGGTGCAAGCATCTGGGCGATTGTTAACCTCTGAAGAAAGAATTGTTGGGTATAGCTAAAGATGAGAGGTTTTTTGTTTGAGTTGTAATGCAAAAGGAATCAAGCAAAAAGTTATTAGAATTGACGCAGATATTTGGTCAAATGAACCAGCACATTAAATGGTCATAAGTTTTCCATTTCAAGTTAAGCATTGCCTTGCCAGGGTCCCAGAGCTTTAGGGTGAGGTAAACAAAACGATTTGCAAAGAGGTCTCAAATTATTATGAAGACTATATGGTATCTCTATTTCTTGATCTGGATACCTAAGTATCGATGAGTCTAATGGCCTCGGAATGGCTGCTATCTCATTTGTTCAATTATTCAATTCTGGACTCAAATCGATATCATGCCTTTTTTACAAATTCAGATTTCAAATTCATTTGGCCGAATCCATCTATTTTGCATCCGATATTATGCCCGTCGCTTGAATCTACCAGACGAATATTCTTTACTTTGGTTCCAACCTTTATCGATGATGACGAGCCTTTGACTTTTAAATCTTTTATCACTGTAACCGAGTCCCCATCATGCAATTCGTTGCCATGTGCATCTGTAATTTGTTGACCGACTTGAGCTTCAGTCGTCAGATTCAAATCGTGCTCAGAATTTGTAAATTCGTGCGAACACATTGGGCACGTCCAAATTGATGCATATTCGTAAATTTGATCGGATGAACATTTGGGGCAATGGGTTGGGTTCTGCATTGTTATTAGTCCTACGTGATAGAAAGATCACATTAAAACAGGTATGGGCTAGACATTAAACCTGTGATTCTCAATCAGTATGCCTATTTGATATGGGGATGGCTTTAATAAAATAGCCTTTCATGTGACTACACCATGCTTTTATTATTTCTATCCTAACTGCCTAATAATGTTTGAAATTATTTAAAAATGTTACATTTTTATTATAGATTATTAAAATTATATTGACATTTTAATAGGATTTAAGTAAAAGCGGGTGAACTGCAAAATATTTAGGCATTTTAATTTAACCCTTTAAAAAGGAGATACAACATGAGTATCACAAAATTGACCGCAGTAATGTCTTTGGTAGCACTTTCTGCGTGCGGAACGTCCTCAAAAAAGGAATCTGCAACCGTCGTAACCGAGCAACAGGCTAAAGCTGAAGGAGCTTCATTGCCCTCAACAGCGATTATTCGAGTTCCAGTTGGCGCTGACGGTCAAGAAAATCATGAAGCAGCAGAAATGAGACTGGTTGCCCAAGGCGCAACTATATCGGATGACACTGTGGCTTCTACTTTTGAAGCATCAACAGCACCTGCATCAACTGTTGATGAGCTCGATCAAACTAGCTCAACAGAGAGCTTTCGAGGATGGATTGGCTGTCGCAACTTTAGAAACAGACACTTTGGAAATAATATTGGTTGGAATTGGCAATTCTATCAACCGACATATTTGAATTATGGCTATAGCTATGGATACTCCTATGCAGGAAGCTATGGTTACTCTCAAGGTTGCAGAAGAACTCATTGTGGTGGTGGAGTGTTTCAGCAAAATAATCAGTATAATTACTACCAGTATAACCAGTCTTTCGGACAAAATGGTTATAGCAATCAAGGTTGGGATCCTAGCCAAACCTACACTGGCGGAATGTTCTAAGTCTTCGCAATCGAGAGTTGATTTAGTTTTTTGAAATGAGCCCAGTTCTTCTAATAGGAGAGCTGGGTTTTACTTTTCCCATGTTCTTAACTTGAAAGCACGGATCAGGGGATGTTCGTCTTCGTTAACATTCGTCGCTTCATATAGAAATAACCAATGGTTAAAATGAGAATTGCTACAATGCTAGCGTAAATTCCAAACTGAAATTTGCGAATCACTTTTTCAAGTTCCTCTAAATTAGCGCCAAACAAATAGCCGACATAAATCCAAAGTGGCACTGAAATTAAGGCCGCGAATCCATCTAGTAGCAAAAACTTCCAATATGGTACCTGATAAGTTCCTGTAGCAAAAAATAAGGGTGTTCTAAGTCCTGGCATAAAACGAGCCATGAAAATTATTTTATCACCGTACTTATCGACCAGTCGCCTCACAGCTGCATTTCGTTTTTCTGGCATAATATATTGCCCTAAGCGACTGCTTAGGACCTTGTTGCCCATTGTTCTTCCGAGAAAAAAAACGGTACCATCGCCGACCAGGACTCCTGCCATGCATAAAACAATACAGTAATTGAAATCTATGATGCCCCTAGCTGCCAAAATTCCACCCACAACAAGGGTTATATCTTCTGGAATAGGAACCCCAAATCCACATGCTAGTAAAACGGCAAAAATGACGACATAACTCCAAGTCCCGTAAGGCTGAATAAAAGTGAGAAGTTCAATCAATAATTGCATGAATATCCTAATTTTTACCTAATATGGCTTTGAGCGAATCCTTTATCATTTTCGGATCAATCTCGATCCATCCATTCAGAATTCCAACAGTGAACAAAGCCCCCAGAATAAACCCTAAAGCGGCTATTGCTAGGAGGACTAAAACTATCACGAGTGGGCGTCGCTCAGAGGAAAACTGCGTAAAAATTGAGTCGTGTTCATCATCGTAACGCTCCGGAGGCAATTGGTCTGGCAATCGACGCCCAATGGACGGGCCATTGTTTGAAGTAGAATCTACATCGCTATCAAAAACCTTTACCATGAATTCACTCCATCAAATGTGCAGCATTCAAAAAAACGATTTCAAAAGACGACCTCAACTTCAGGTCTTTTCTTCATGCCGAACCGTATGTCGTCCCAATCCGTGATTCAATTCTGCATGGACTTGGGCTCTGCTGGTCACCATTGAATAGTCTACATGGTTCGTTCAATGGAACAAAGTGGTGATTTATCTTGGTAAGTGTTAGACGGGTGCCTTTTAAAAGGCACCTCAATTCGAAAATGCCTTTTATTTATATAGAAACACTAAATTGATTGTTCTCGGAAGCAATTTTTGGGAGATGGAAAATTGATTCTATAGAAAATTCCTTACCCTTCAATGCGAGTGAACGTGACTCATCCTGAAAACAAAGCTTGTGGCCGGATGCCAAAAGGTCTTGTATCAGAGATCGGTCGGCGCGGGCGTCTTTTGAAAGTGCCACGACTCCGTCGCTTCCAAAAACAGGAAGTATAGAAACAATCTTGAGAGAGGCATTTTCATTGGTGCCAGCCCCAATGCCTTGTGTCGGACTTAGTACGGTTATGCCATCTAGCGGAGATAAGATGCAAGCTTGCGTTCCAAGAATCAATCTCGCCAGAGCCAATGCTGATAGGTATTCAGAGGGAACGACAAGAGGAAATCTTGACGGCGCTCGCAGTCTGAACTCGATCCTAGTTAGGTATTTAGACAGTCCTGTTCGAATGAGATATAAATCAGCACTAAACCGATTCCAGTCAATCGATTTATCGCTCGCGTGCAACATTAAGTTCATAGAAACGTGTAAGTCAGCTTCCAGGACCTGAATACAGTTTCCGATTCTAGCCTCTATTGAGAGCCGATCGGACTCCATAGGGGATTCAATTATTTGTGTAACGCCATTTAAAGTTAGATCTCTCAAATACTCTTGAGCACTTGAAAACTTGAGAGGTACTTTATCTAAAATTGGGTGGATTCCAGACAAAGTTGTCTTTTGCAGGTCTCCTTTTTCAGAATCAATCTGACGGTCCAATTTACGGTTGTAAAATTCCTCGATTTCTATTGGCGTTTCATTTTTTATAGATACGGGAGCGATAAAAGGAGCGCGATTTTCTAAAGATGCCACCGCATCTGTCAATTGGTGTATGGTCGCCTGAGTTGCCAAAAAGTAGATTTCATTGGTTGATAGAATAGACTCAGATTGAAGCTTTTCCAACAATGCCTCAGCCTTTGACAAATTGTCATTCAACTGAATGACAGGCTTCATATGTATTCGATCCGATTCTTGTACAGGATCATACAGTGTTGTTCTCTCAACCGGTATTCGGCGACTGCGTCGGATCAGGTTTTCTAGGTTGCTCCGTGTCATGATCATGCCTGAACGCCCACCTGCTGCGCGACTAATTTTTTCTTCCAAAACAGTTCCGTCAAGATCGTTTGCACCAAAATTTAAAGCTAACTCTGCAATCTCCTGGCCAAGCATCACCCAATAGCTTTTTATGTTTTTGAAATTATCTAGGTAGAGTCGTGCCACTGCAATGTTTCTTAGGTCATCTGATCCAAAAGTATATCGGTCAATTCCCATTTCATTTTGAAACGGCTGAAAGGCTAGGGGTATGAATACATTAAAGCCATTCGTTTCATCTTGAAGCTTACGAATTCGCATCATGTGATCGACTCTATGCTCATACTTCTCAATATGTCCATAAAGCATCGTGCAATTGGATCGCATACCAATTTGGTGAGCTGTTCTGTGTATGTCGATCCATTGATCCCCTGAGACTTTTGTTTCGCAAATCCTATCTCTGACATCAGCATGAAAAATCTCTGCACCTCCACCAGGGAAGGAATTTAAACCCGCATCTCTCAACTCGATCATGACGTCCTTTATAGACTTGCGCGCCTTGCGTGCCATCCATTCGAGCTCGACTGCAGTAAATGCTTTCAAATGAATCGTTGGAAACTCTTTGCGTAGTGCTGCAATCATGTCTACATATCGCTGATAGCCCCAACGTGGATGCAAACCTCCAACCATATGCAATTCGGTGGCGCCTTGGCCAACCGCTTCGCGGGCCTTTTCAATCATTTCGGGGATTTCATAAGCGTAGCCTCCAGGTTCTCCCAACTTTTTTGAGTACGCGCAAAATTTACAAGACAATGAACAAATGTTTGTTGGATTGATATGACGATTGACATTGTAAAAAACGGCGACTCCATTTTTTTGCAGGTTGATCGTATTTGCAAGTGCACCTAGTTCATTGAGCGGGGCATGCTCGTAGAGCCAAAGTGCATCAGATTCCGTTAATCTCTCGTTGCGCGCAACTTTTTGAGAAACCGTTTTCATTGAAATATTCTCAATCGACATAGAGTTTCCTTTCATAGCATCGGATGGACCGCTCATACAAGACACCAACATTTAATGGATTACGTGATTTTCCAAATCTATTTTTTCAAAAAAACCGAGCTCAGTTCCACAATCAAACAGTGTAGAGATTCCTTTCAGAGAATCTGGTTGAAATTCTAGGCTTCGATGATTGACATACATGGAGATGTATTTTTCTCCAAGGTTCATATTCAGCGAGTCCTTTGCAGCTGCAGTCGCCATAGCGCTTTCAATACTGGATTGTCGATGGTTCAGTCCGAATTCAATGCTAGCTCGGTAGATTCTGGTTAATTTTTGAATGTGAGCTAGTCCAAGGTCACGGCGAATCGCGTTTGCACCTAGCGGTAATGGCAATTGGAAGCGATCAAACCACAGGCGTCCTAAGTCAGATAATTTTTTTAAGTTTTGAGATTCTGGGTTGAGTTGCAATTCATGAATCAAAATTCCTGCATCAACCTCACCAGTTTTTACGGCGTTTGCAATGTCCATAAAATACATGGGTACTGCCGTAAACGGTCCAAGTAGTGTTTGAGACGCAATATAAGCAGAGGTATTGATTCCAGGGACTGCGACTTTCTTACCCTTAATCGTTTCTAGGGAAATGTCGCTATTAAAAGCAGTCACAACTGCTGGGCCAAACTCATCCCCAATGCTGGCACCAACTGGCATTAATGAGTAAGTTTCCTTTAAGATTGGGTATGCTCCCACCGATATCGCAGTGATGTCGTAAACACCTTTTTCTGCAGCCTTGTTAAGGTTTTGAATATCGTCGACAATAAACTCAAAACTATAACCGCCCCAATCGATCTGACGATTTTTTAACGCCAAAATCATGAACTGGTCATCAGTGTCAGGGCTGTAGGCAATCGAAATTTTCTTTGGCTGAATCATACTTACGCTCGCAATGACGGTCTGTGTTTTGATCTAAAGATCTAAAAGCAACTTAAGGAACAAACAGTGGGTGAACCCGGTCTTTCCCGAGTCTTTCTCTCAAGGCAGAAATTTGCTCATCACATCTTTCATTTTCCAAAAGAGACAGCATGCATCCGCCGCCCCCGGCACCTGTAACTTTAGTTGCTAGGGCTCCAACGTCTCGAGCAATTCGAGAAATATCGTGCAAGATAGAGGTAACGACTCCGGCTTCAGTTAAAAGCATATGCCCGTGGTTGATAGCCTCAGTCATCTTTTGAATATCACCGTCCTCGAGTGCAGATTTAGTATTTTCCGTCACTTGGTTAAACTCATTGATAATTTGATCTCGTCCTTCACGAAAAAACGGTTCAGCATGTTTGACCATATTTATGGTCTGTGATCTGACTCCAGAATCAAGAAGAACAAATGTCCAAGGAAATCTAGCGTTTTTCGGTTTATGGACTTTGACGACTTCGGGATCTTTTCCTCTTTCAAACAAAATCGGTTGCTCCAATGCAACGACCGACGCATCAAGTCCAGATGGATTTCCGTGGAATCGTCGTTCCAATTGATTAGCAAGTTTTGCTAGCTCAATCGGGGTCAGTGATTTACCTGACAATTGGGCCAGACCCCTCAATACGCTGACACATAGGCTAGCAGAAGATCCGACACCTGCACCCAATAGCAAAGAGGTTTGTCCCTCCATGCTGACATTTAATCTAGGAATAGCCAGTACGTCGAATGCCTCGACAACCATTGCTTTTAGAGATTCATTGACAGGTCTTTCACCTATATTGAATCGCACTTTCGGAGATGCCGTCAAATGAGGATCGGCATAAATTTTCAAATGAATCATTTTGGATAGCAAAGGCAAAGCTAAGGCTTTAGCCCCATACACAACGGCATGTTCTCCGGAGAATATTACTTTTCCGCAGGCGCGTGATTCAGCAAAGGAGCGTTGAGGTCCTTGTCGGTTCAAGCCAATACCCAGCGGAATCATTTTGATGTTCTTTACATTCATAGATGTGCTGAGATTTGTTAAATCGAGGTCGGGCTTTAGTTCATCAGTCATAAATTTCCCCATACTTATATACCTGAGTGCCAGTTCCAACCCGATCTTCAATGATCATTTGTTGAGGCCAATCAAGTTGAATTTTCTTAACAATATTTTTAGATTCACTTGCCTTGCAAATGAGGTGAATATTAGGACCCGCATCTAACGTGAACCAGGCATTTAAATTGCCTTTTAGTCTTTCGGCTCTTATCCAAGAGATAATCTCGATAGTCTTTTGATTAAAATACTGAACAGGCGTTGAACCAGTTAATGCCACTGCGTGCATTTCTAAAGCTTCTTGTTCTAGCAAGAGGCCCAATTTTTGCAAATCTCGCGTCTCAAGAGCCTCTTTTGCAAATTTTAATTTTTCGTCTATTTGAGACAAACGCATGGAAAACAATGGACTCCCCCAAGCGTATTGATGGGCGTCCGTAGAAGAAACGGCCTTTTCTTTATCGGATGCAATTATAATGATGTCGCTTAGGTCCCATTCTTTCGCTGCCATAAAAGGTTCAATTGACTGGCATTCGGGGCTAGTGGATTTAACCCACTCAATATAACCACCAGAGATGCTGCGTCCGGCACTCCCACTGCCTCTTAAGGCCAATTTTGCTATTGTTGTTCGATTAAAACCTGCAAGTTCTAGCTGTTCCATCTGATATGAATCAGTGCATGCTGCTAAAAAACCAGTTGTAAGTGCTGCGAATCCACTGGCACTGCTCGCAATGCCACATCCCATCGGAAAAGTGTTTTCTGATTTGATCGTAAAGAACTTTTGGGAAATCTCCATTCCCGAAGATGTCATCGCATCTCTTAAAAATTGTAAATGCCTAAAGACTTTATGATCTCTTTGATCTTTGCTCGTTAATAATTGGTTATTAAAAATAAATTGATCAAATCCAGTGTTATTCATAGCAAAACTTGTTTTTGTTACTGATTTTGACAAGGTCATACTTAAACTAGAATTTGCAGGCCATTGCTGCTGCTTATCGCTTTTACCCCAATATTTGATGAATGCAATATTAGCAGGAGAGACCGCTGTAACTAAGCCAAGTCCTTTGGATTCATTTTTAATAAAGTCATTGAGTTGTTCTGCCATAGGTTTAAATTTCCACCTCACTTGACGTCATTCTCTTTTTATTGAGAACGAATCCAGTTCTTGAATGGGAATTTTCCACGGAAGGGCCTAGGTCTGTATTTGCTTTTCCAGAATCTAACTCTGACTTGGAATTTATAGTTGAAAGAATTGAAATGCCATTGGATGTGAACGGGTCGTCAAGGCGAGACCAGTTCTGCTTTTGCAATTCAATTTGAGCCAATCTGATATCCGCTTTATTTCCGATTAAAATGATAGCATCTTCTCCACCAGCTCCGGTGGTTTTCCAGGTCCAAGTTGAATCATAACCAGATATTTTTCCCAAAATTTCTTCAAGGTATTTTGGAAATTTGGGAGCATTCAAAAAAAGCTTACGATGTGCCGCGGCAGACGATACCAGGTTACTTAAGATATTTGGGCTCGGAAATCGGCTCATTTGAATAAAATTATCGATGAGCGTTTCGGAACTCTCAATGAGTCTGTCAGTTCTAATACTTCCTTCTAACCATTCAGTCGTTGCGTGTATTAGCGCCGAAGTCGGAGCACCCTTACCCCCAACAAAAACATGAACAAATTTGTCCAATGATTCGCATTCGTATCGGTACCAGTGAGGCTTCCATTTTTGTTCGTCAGGTTCAAAGGAAAACTCGACGAGACCACCAACATATTGTGTTGCTAAATCGTAGCCGGAAGCTGTTCCTTGTGATTCAGATTGTAACGCCCAAGCATCCGCCAGACAATCAGGATGAATTGAATTCTTATGTCCGGGACTTGGTCCACGTTTTAGAATTTGCATTGCTGCAGAAATTCCAAGCCTCAATGCTGACGAGGATCCAATTCCAAATTTGATATCCATTTTCGAATCGACTGCCACGTGGCCGCCTAATAGGCCATGTTTTTTTGAAAGAACTTGTACTGTACGACACAGGGGATCATCTTGAGGAACTCGCAAATCGGATGAGAACGTTTTTGGTTCTGACCATATATTGCTTGTCACAGTCCAAGATCGTAAATGATCTTGAGTCGTAACCTGGATGACCATCGAAATGTTTACTGTCACTGCAAGTGAATGTGCGCCTCTAAGGACGGCATATTCCCCTGCGAGCATTACTTTTCCCGGTACTGTGAGGGTTACCTGATTCACGTGCGAGATGCTCCCACCCGTGCGGTGGTATGTACCACTGGGTTACGGTCAATAGATCGATGGAGCATTTCTAAATTTTTCTGGTGCAGTCCCATATGACCTCTCTGAATCCCTTCAGAAGCAAGAGCCCTTAAAGCGGAAAGGTTTTGAGCGAGCCCCGTTGCAACGATGATTTGAGCAAGTTTTGATGCATTTGGCGAGCCCATAAGTTTTAAAGCAATTTGGGCAGTTGGATGGAGCTTCGTGACTCCACCGACAATTCCAACAGCCATAGGAACATTGATCTCTCCATGAAGGTCACCTTCCGGTGTCTTGCTCCAAACCGCAAGCGGCAAATATCGCCCAGATTTCGCAGCAAAGGCATGAATTCCAGCCTCAACAGCGCGCCAATCGTTACCAGTTGCAATAAGCACGGGATCAATTCCGTTCATGATTCCTTTATTGTTTGTCGCGGCTCTGTGCATGTCATAGAACGCAAATTGATATGCTTTGACAATTCTATCGACGACTTGGTCTCCACGAAATTCAGCTGAGTCAAACGCTTTGGCGGGTACCACACATTCAGCCTTTGCTGTTCTCCGATCCGTCAAATTGGACAGTATGCGCAAGCCAATTTCACAGGGAAGAATTTCTGGTAGAATCCCTGAGACTCTTTCACACATTGTATTTACTATGTTGGCTCCCATTGCGTCGCGAGTATCTATGTACAAATGCAGAACGAGTGCATTCATTTCCTTGATAAAATGCCAATCTAAATCTCTCGCGCCTCCGCCTCTGGCAATAAGACTGTCGTGACCTCTGTTGGCCCATTCAAGGAGTTTTGATTTATGAGTTGTCAGAATCTCCTGCCAGTCACATTGCTCAGTGATAAAAAGCTGAATTTGCCCTGTCATGATTGGCTCGGAAGCGCTGGTGAAAAAACCGCCCCCCAGACGAGCCAGTTTCGCTCCATGACTTGCGGCAGCTAAAACACTGGTTTCTTCGACGGCCATTGGTACTAAAACGTCAATCCCATTGACTAAAAAATTTGTAGCAACACCTAGTGGCAAAGAATAGGTGCCAATAGCATTTTCAATAAATACGTCCGCTAGCTCGCCGTTAAGTGCGCCAAACTGGTTTAATTTACTAAGTTCGCCATCTGTTAAATGTGCGGCTCGTCCAATGAGTGCAACCCGTTCACGGATCGGTAGCTCATAAAATCCTGGAAGCCTAGACACTGCGCCAGGAGTGCTGACATTAGCGTCGATAGCAGATGAATGGGTCGGTAATTTCGATTTGTCAAAATCCAATGGGATGGCTCCTATACATTATACGAACCCCCTGTAATATCAC
>JAPLFV010000007.1 GCA_026390495.1 Pseudomonadota bacterium
AGAAGAAAAAATCTCACGAAACATTATCACGATTTCGACGAACAAGTCAAAGTTTGATGCCTACTTGTCGACGTGTCCGAGCTACCCAGGGTTTCTTCGCTTCGCCTAGAATGAGGTCGCTTGTTATGTTTGTATATCAAGAATTCATCATTCTGAGCGAAGCGGAAAATTTCTATATGAGTTAAAATTGTGTTAAACTTTCCTAATAACGAACAGTAAGGCAAAATATTTTGAAACATATATTCAGCCGGTATTTTTTGGTATTCGCTGCAACTTTCCAGTTACAGTTCTTCTGTTCATATCCAAGTCAAGGGAGTTCAATGCAAACTGAGATTGATCCGTTGATCGATATTTTAAATGCTTCCGGTGATATTTTTGTTGGAACTCTTAAAACTCGTTCCAATAGCCTGATTTATGGTTCTCAAAAAATCACGGCAAAGTTCCAAGTAAACAGGTGGATCCGGGGCGGATTTTACGGGAAAAACACTAAGAAGCAAAATGTAACTCTCGAATGCCGAGGCCATTGTGAGTTGATTCCTGACCAACTGTACTTAGTCTTTCTGCTTGCGGGTTCGATGGATGAATTTCCTCGGTCCATAATCCCTATTAATCCCGATGATGCTCTTATTTCTCGACTGTTGGGGTTGCTTAAACCTGAAGTGGTCGTTAGTCACCTGTTTGAGGAACCTCTGTCAATCGATCTAGATCTGTTGATCCGTAAAATCATTCAGGCGGAATTCCCCACCGGCGGAAAAATCAGAATTTACTACCCGCATTCGGATCGCCACTTTGAAACCAATTATTTCGACTCAGATGTATATAACCTTCAAACTAAGAAGACAGTAAAGTTCACAATCGTGAAAGGTATTCATATCGGAATCAAAACGGCGCCTTACATTGAATTTCTGGCTGAAAAGAGTGATCCAAGCGGCACAGTCATTGTGGGCCAACTCTCAAACGGCAAAAAGTTTAGTGCAGTGATTGGACCTAATAGAGCGATAGCTCTCGAAGTTAAATGAATATTCAGATGCCTTTAACGCGAAAGAGCAGATGAGATGAAGCGTCAGATGAATTCCGCGAGTTAAATTTGAAAGTATTTCGAATGTACCGACCAGTGGAAGTTGTGCGATTAATTGAATCCCACGATGCTGTTCGCATTTGTAGTCGAAGAAGTATAGTTACAATATCGCTAAATTTGCATCCAAGATTTTTGAATCGTTTAGTTACTCATGCCTTGCCAATTCGACGGTACACAAAGTTGATTTGGCAATGATCTAGCTAGACCGGGTCGTACCAAACAAGCCACCTAGATTCAAACCTGAGACTGAGAGCCCTCGGCGGAGAGCCTCCGTCAAGGCATCCGGAATCTGTCTCTTTTCAAATTTTCCGATATTTTTAAAGTATCTCTAATAAATAGTTCTTTTAATAAAAACATGGGAAGCCTCTTGTACGGATTTTCATACCTTTTCAAACATTATAAAATCACTTAAAATATGGACGAACCAATTAAATTTTCGAATCCGCGTGATCGAGAAGGTTTAGAAGGGGAGTGAATTGTGAAAAGTAATGGCGCAGAACCGACTGTTTCTGATGCAGGAAACGGCAATTACCGTGTTTCGTTTCGCACTATTAATGGACAGCATTACACGGTCTTTGTTTCCAGCAAATCTGAACTAGAACTGTTGAAACGGTCGATAGTTAATCAAGAGGATTTGGCCTATTGGATTTCACCTCAAAAATTTGACCCTCACGAGGGTAAACCTGGGCGATAGGGCATCAAAAATTGGCTGGTTTGCTTTCAATTTCAATGAAAGTCATGAGCACTGCTGGGTGCGTTTGCTTCAATAACCGTTTCGAGCGAAATCGTCTCCACCTGAAATTAGCCCAGCAGCAAAGGCACTAAGCTTCATTTGTCACGAGATTTTCAGAAACGACGTCATATCAATGACATGCCGCAAGTATTCGGCACAGTTTAATAGAGCAGAAGTCATGCAAAAGTAAGAGTGTCACACCCCTGAGAAGAAGAAATTCGGATTGATGAAGAAGTTAGACCAGATGTGCCTTAAGCTCCCACACAGATTCGGCAGAGATTCGAGGGTCCTAAGGTTTCCGTTTCAAGAAAGATACTGCCTAGGCAGAAACCCAGAGTTGTTTGGCGCAGTGAGTTGATCTGTCTGCAAAGAGCGCTCTGTTCTTTATAAAAGGTTTGTTGCCTCACACTTGAGATCCACTGGACAGTAAAACATCAATGAGTCCATCAAAATCGCTACTGGTTGATTTTCATTTGTTCAATTTAGTAATTCAGCGGTCAGATTCTCACATGGTTCGCCTCAGATAGACTTTGAACATCATCCAACGGCCCGATTTCATTGAATTGCATTTTAACTGGCTGGCCAAGCCTTCCAAAAGCAAAGGAAATAGCGTAAATCGTGTTTTAAGGATGCGGCTTTGGTAGCCCGCAGAATGAAAATCTCACAGAAAGGAAGTCTTATGAAAAACCTATTATTGGCTGCTGTTTGTTTTGGAAGTTCCATGGTTAATGCATCTGAGAGCGACAACTTAGTTTCTGGAATTAATGTTGTAAAGGTAGAAAGAAGCGCTTCCGCAATGCAAGTTAAGTCTGTAGAGATCAAAACGTCTAACTTGGGTCGAGGACTTGGATTCAATGTTTTTGCAGTTGTTGAGTTTGGAAATAGCTGCATGGTTCCCAAATCATCTGAAGTCGTCATGTCATTTTTGATGGGACAAGGATTTGACGATGTATCTTATAGCCTCATTAGTCT
>JAPLFV010000082.1 GCA_026390495.1 Pseudomonadota bacterium
AAAGGAAATTCATTCCTATGTGAGGCATGGATCGTCACACTAGTGAATTGACAGATTATAAATCCTTTAAATTGAATTTGGACTGCAATTTTTGTCAGAAGTCGATTTAAGTTGGACTTGGGGTCGTGTGTCTAAGAAGATTTTGATCGTCCTAGCTTCGATTTAGCTTTAATTGAAAAGTTATATAGAGCCCTGTCATTTTGAGTGGAACTTGAATTCAAAATTGGTATCGGAAGTCTTCCTTGGAAAGTTGCCTCTCATCCATCTAAGTTGACGCGCCTAAGAATCTGCCGCCTCGTGAAGTTTTTGAATCTAATCTAAGAATGGCATATCAACCTGGAATTTTTAGATATTTCAGCTAAAAGCGAAAATGATGATATTTAGACTTTGACTAGCTAAGGTAAAAGTGACAGAAAACTAACATACTCCTATCAACGGCTTGGTAGAAGTCATTGGAGTGAGCGGCGCTCTAGTGGCTAGTAGTGATATATGATAGCCGAGGTCATGATTGTAAAAATGAGCTTTAATGAAAATTGGTTTAGTTCCGAATTGGTGGGTCATGTATTGGGAGTCGCAGATTTGCAACCGCCCAATTTCATGGCGTCGCGAATCCGAGATCAACCGAACTGCTGAAGAATTTTGTGAGTTTGAGTTTCATCCTTATATTTTTCACCTGTTTCAATCAAAACTATCTTCTAATCAGTATCAAACTAACGGCAGTAATTTTGTTTTGAGATTGACGCTTCAGGAAATTTTGCAGGCACTAAATTGCAAAGATGAATCTAAGGCGTTTGAAGTTGTAGAATCATTTGCAAAAATGAAGTTGCAGACAGTTTCAAACAAAAACACGGCAACAGAAGCCCTGTTTTTAAAATGGAGTTCTCAACTTGATGATCAAGTAGGCGCAACCTTTTTGTTTCATTTTAGTTTGGATTCATTTTTTAAACTTTTTGGATTGATGGATGCATTTGAATATTTAGCCCATAGGCATAAGACACCTGGGCAATCTTGGTTTGATTTTGACGAAAATCTAGGTGCCACTCAGGTTGATTTGAATCTTTGGGGTCACTTGGACCTGAGTCAGAAAAATAATTTGCTCATGATAAGTAGAGAGATGGCAATCCGAAATGGTAAATTTTTGGATGATTCTGTGTTTGCTATTTCGTTACCGAGTCTTTCCATGAAGATAATGAAAAGGGATCTCAGTTATTGTTCGAATATATTTGAAATATTGCAGCAGATTCATATGTTAGGGGCAACTCCACATATGAAGGCATGTGGTTTCTTCTGCAAAGCTTTAGACAATTCCAAGATTTATAAAAATATCGAAGGAATTGATACAAATGATCCAAGAATAATTTGGGTTTGCAGACAGTTTCCTGAATATTTAAAGGCAGAGGTAAATTTAGTAGGAAATGCCTACTATAAATTTGCTCTTCATTTACATCAATTTGGAGTGATTGCAGGTCATTTTGAAAATTTTCGGCAAAAGTTAGGCATTTCAGAAAATGCGATTAAGATTGCAATTAGTAATATAGGTTCTGAAGTTGGCGGCGTTTTAAAAATTGCAGGAAAATTCACACTTCATTTGCATACATTGTTCCTACATTTGAGTTTAGATAGGTCATTTTTCTTACTAAATGGACGATTTCCATTGGGGCTTCCTGAAGCAGTTATTCGCAATTGTAGTTTAAATGGAGATGTGCGAGTAAATTTTTCAAGATTTGTGAAAGAACTCGAGAGTCTTCCCAATTTAATTTCTATTATAGAGTCTCACCTTTTGAATGGGATGCAGAACAGTGTGGTCGAATCCCTATTTCAAGGTGATAGCTTGAAACATGCTGATTCTGAAATGGCATCAAATTCTTCCCGCGATGGAAAATCTAAATGTGCTACTGATGCGCCCCCTGTCCTGGTAGATCGTTTCCAACCACTTTCAGCTAACATAAAAAGCTCTGGTTTGGGTCGAAATGAAGGCGCCTTTGATTCGGAGGAGGGGCTTAGGTCCAAAATGATCCGAATTGCAGCAAACGAACTTGACAAAATGATTTCTGGTGATCGGCGAAATTATTTAAAGCTCAAAGAGTCATATTTTAAATCTCTTGAAAGCCATCAGCTTCAACTTGTTCAGGATATTCAATCGCGACTAAAACCCGCCATATTTGACCAGCAGATTCGCCCTCGATTGGTAAAGTATATGATCGCAAACCCTGGCCAGTGGACATCCAATTTTTCAGTCTTACAGTAAATTTTCAAAAAAATGTAAAAACACCCTGTTTATTGCTTGATTTTTGAGTTTACGCCACATATCATTTTCGTAAGCAATCAATGCTCATTCGTTTTTTTTCCAAGGAGGAACCATTTACATGGCAACGAAAAAGAAAATCACTGGTAAAATGAAAACTAACAACAAGGCGAAAGCAAAAGCCGCACCGAAGGCCGCAAAAGCTCCTGCAAAAGCAGCAGCAGTAGCGAAGCCAACTGTGCCTCTTAAGGCTGTAGATCGTCCACGCACGAAGTCTGAAATCTTCTCTGCGTTGGCTGATAACACAGGCTTGAGTCGTAAAGATGTCGGGACAGTGTTCGCTGCTCTTGGCGAATGCATTGGCCTTGATGTTGGTAAGAAAGGTCCAGGAGTTTTTACAGTTCCTGGTCTAATGAAAGTGACCCGCGTTAATAAGCCTGCAACTAAGGCTCGTAAAGGTATTAATCCCTTTACTGGTGAAGAAACTACA
>JAPLFV010000326.1 GCA_026390495.1 Pseudomonadota bacterium
CATTTTTAACTCGATTTTTGTCAATAGATCCAACTGAGCCTGCTGAACCTTAAACAAAGATGTCATTTGTTCGGATATCAACAGATCAATTTTTGCATGAAGACTACGAACTTCAAGCTCAGCCTTCATGTTAATCATAAAATCACTCCTCGCACGGCGCCTATCTTTCTCATCCCTGCGGTTTTGACTCATCATAATAATTGGAGCTTGAATGGCCGCAATACAGGACAAAAGCAAATTCAAAAGAATGAATGGATAAGGATCAAAGGGATTGCTTGAAAAAAGATTGGTGTTCATGAATATCCAGCTCGCCAAAACAATAAAAAACACAGAAATAAAAATCCAACTCCCGCCAAACACCGCGACCTTATCGGCCAAGTTCTGACCCATACTCAGCTTGGAGTCCTGCTCCACTTCAAAAAGACGCGCCGACAGCATTCGCTCCTCGTTCAACGACGACTTTACTAACTCTGCAAGCCGTTGAACGTGCAGATTTTCTTCTTGCATTAATTTTTCGATTTCCATGGTCACCGCCTTTTAGTGAATCTTAAATTTTGTTCATTAAAACACAAAAGACAAAATCAGACTCTTCAATTGATCTTTGGCGATAAAGAGTCTGACCAATAAACTGTACGTTCAGGTCGTAAAACAACGCACAATACAAAGGTTTTAAGATGGACCAATGACAATTTCTGGAGACTCAACTGATTCAATCCAAAGGGACCCTCATTCAGATGTTCAAACCTAGGTCTTGAAAGTTTAAATTTAATCCTCTCCACGCAATCATTAAACAGTCCGTCATGGATCTCAGTGGCAAATTTGAATTTTCTCATGAATCCTAATGCGTCTTATTCGCACAGATTAGCTGGGCGCATATAGCCCATATGGATGAGCCGCAGTGTAGCTCTGACTCAAATTGACACAGGCAAATTTATTTTTCTAAAAAAATATTTCAAATAATCTAATCGTTACAGGGAATTAAAGCGAGTGCTATGACTTAACATATGACTCGTTAAGTACTGCCGTCTCATGGAAACCAGAGAACTCCCGATAGGACCAAAAGCAGTGACTCAACCCTTCACTTGCTGTGTTTTGATTTTAGTTTTATCCTTATAATTCAAATACTTTCATCTAAAACTTGAAGGCCTTTGAAAATCGAGGATCAGGTTGAACCCGGTTCGGTAGACACTCCAGAATTAAAGAGGAAGGAAACGTTATGCCATTAGTCCCAATCGTCGTCGAACAAACAAGTCGCGGAGAAAGATCCTACGATATTTATTCTCGGCTTCTTAAAGATAGAATCATTTTCCTTGGTACACCCGTCTATGATGAAATTGCAAATATCATCATCGCGCAGATGTTGTTTCTGGAAAGCTCTGACCCTGACAAAGATATTCATTTCTACATCAACTCACCAGGCGGTAGCTTCGTTGTGACGTTCGGACCTATTGCATTGGTCAATGTGCATCGATGGGTGCATGGTTGCTCGCAGCAGGTCAAAAAGGCAAAAGATACTGCCTTCCTAACAGTCGCGTTATGATTCACCAACCTCTTGGCGGTGCTACTGGACAAGCAACTGATATCGCTATTCAGGCAGAAGAAATCATCAAACTTAAAACAAAAATGACGGCCATGCTTGCAGATTTAACGGGCCAGAAAGTTGCAAAGGTTTTAGAGGATATCGACAGAGATTTCTTTATGTCAGCAGAAGAAGCAAAAGCCTATGGCCTAGTTGATGAAGTTGTGGCTGGCGGTCGCAAAGAAGAACCTGCTAAATCATAGACTCGGGGCCTCGTTTTTAGGTTGGTTTTTAGTTTAGTTTTAGATTGTGATTCAAATTTTGAAACGGCCGTTGGCTTGGGCCAGCAGCACCAGATAACACGGAGATTAAACATGGCATCAAATAAAGACGCAACGATTCATAACTGCAGTTTTTGTGGAAAAAGTCAGCGAGAAGTCAAAAAATTGATTGCCGGCCCCAACGTGTTTATCTGTGACGAATGTATTCAGTTGTGTAATGACATCATTGCTGAAGAAGCTGTCAAGGAAGAAGCTGTTACCCCTACTGGCAAAATCCCCAATCCTAAAGACATCAAGAAGATTCTTGATGACTACATCATTGGACAAGACCAAGCTAAAAAGACATTATCTGTAGCGGTACATAACCACTATAAACGCCTCGATGCTGCGAAGTTCAAGTCTCCACTTCCAGGGTTAGATGAAGTCGATCTTCAAAAGTCGAACATTCTTCTTGTCGGACCTACAGGATCGGGAAAAACTTTGCTTGCGCAAACATTAGCTAAGATTTTGAATGTACCATTTACCATCTCTGATGCGACTAATTTAACAGAAGCTGGATATGTTGGCGAAGACGTCGAAAACATTATCTTATCGTTGTTGCAAAACGCCGATTACGATGTGGAGCTAGCACAACGAGGCATCGCCTACGTCGATGAAATTGATAAAATTGCCCGAAAAGGCGAAAACACATCAATCACTCGAGACGTTTCCGGTGAAGGTGTTCAGCAAGCTCTGTTGAAAATCATTGAAGGAACGATCGCAAACGTTCCACCTCGTGGAGGCCGTAAACATCCTCAACAAGAATTTTTGCAAGTTGATACCTCCAACATTTTGTTTATCTGCGGCGGCGCATTCGCTGGTCTAGAAGATATTATTGCTCAACGTATCGATACTTCTTCTTTGGGCTTTGGAGCTACGATTCAATCTAAAGTTAGAAAAGACGTCACTCGCCTATTGCTACAAACAAGAACCGAAGACTTAATGCGCTTTGGTATGATTCCAGAGTTCTTGGGTCGTTTGCCAGTTGTCGTGGCACTGGAAGAACTTGACGAGAAAACATTGCTTAACGTGTTAACAGAGCCAAGAAACGCGATCGTGAAACAGTTCAGAAAACTGTTTGCGTTTGAAGGTGTCGAACTTAAATTTACAGATGGCGCACTTCGCGCAGTTGTTAAAGAAGCAATTCTTAGAAAGACTGGTGCCCGCGGTTTGCGAGCCATTCTTGAAGGCTCCATGCTAGAAACCATGTATGAAATTCCTGGCACTATCGGCCTCAAAGAAGTCGTAATTACTGAAGAGTGTATCCTCAAAAAAGGTGAGCCGATTCTAGTGTACAAGCCTGATGCGGAGCAAGCGAAGGCAGAAGGCTCAGGTAAGAAATAAGATTCAATTTGTCTAACGTTCATTACTTAATTTTAACAATCGAAGCTCCCCCTGTACAATGCAGGTGGAGTTTTTTTTACTAAATCGTCTATTTTCAATCTGCGCAAAGCAGCTTTATTTAATTTTTATGAATAGGTTTGATTAGTTTAATCGAATTGCAAATAAAATGCCTCGGACCTATAAAAGTCTGAGGAGCATGAAATTGAAAAGCTTTATTCGATCGACGCAAGATTTGATTCGCTTTTTGGTAGTGGCGGCTCAAGATTTTGCACGAACGGGAACATTGCTTCCAAGCACTAAAGCTGCAGGCCAAGCCATTGCTAGCCATTTACCCACTAACAAAGCTGTTATTGTCGAATACGGATCCGGATCTGGAGCCGTTGTGGAGTCTATTTTATGCCGCATAGATTCTGAAAGTAGGCTTGTTGGCATTGAAATGAATGAAAAATTTTTTGACATTCTCAAAAAGATTTCAGATAGTCGTTTCCTATCCGTTCATCAAGAAGTCTCGCTTGCCGCAAAAAATCTGAAATCTTTTGCAGCATCCGGAGTCGATGCTGTTGTCTCGGGAATTCCCTTTTCCTTGATCCCGAAAGCTGAGCGCAAAAGCATTGTAGATGACACTTTTAATGGTTTGAAAGCGGGAGGCGTTTTCATTGTCTATCAATATACTCCTGCCATGTATAAATCTTTGCGCAGCGTCTTCAAAACCGTGGAGATTCATTTTGAACCAAGAAATATTCCGCCATACTTTATCTTGGTAGCAAAGAAGCAATAGCGCAATTCATTGGAATGCTACATTTCTCTATCGAAATTTTCATATGGCCCAGGCGTTGGAAAACACTTAGAGTACTTTGTGCAATGGCCTCCGCGGCTCGAGCATCTTGATCTTGCGCGACTTTCAGCCATATCGCATTCGCATCGTGTGGTAGAAGGCCCCTCACATTCATAAGGGTATGCGTAGCCTTCAAAGTAATCGATAAAGAGATCAGGAGGTCCAAAACCATGGCAAACGCAAGTTACCATACTTCCAAAGGCAGAGCTACTTGCCAAAAGAATAATTGTAATGCAGGCATTTAAAGTCGTTCTTTTAAATTCAAAAATATTCAAAATAGCACTCCTTTTTGTTTTAAAAAATAATGCGCTTTTTTGTGCCTGCATTTCATATCGCAATTCTACAGCACTAACGAGCATTCATTTTTTTAAAAAAGAATACTGTTCACATTTAGTTTACATCGCATGAAAAGTGTTGGAAGCACCTCAAGGCAAAGCACTTGGGTAAAATTCGATATAGCATCTCTTTTAAAATGAACAGATGACAGGAAGACTAAATCAATCGCCCCACCACTCCAACCATAATAAATGGAAACTATAAGTTTCCAATATCCGAAAGAGCAAAATCAGCGTTATTCTAGCACTCTATTTGTTATCTTTTGCCTTGCGATGCTAGGCAAATTGCATCATCCATAGGATCACCGAGATTCACGCAGAGTCGCTCAAACTCTTCTTTTAAAACGCTCAAGATGCTTTCATCGACAGCTACCTTTTTAGCAAATGGCTGCATCCCGTATTTTCCTGTCCTGAACTTATAGCCCGGCCATTTTCGAACTGCAGGATAAATTGCATCAACAAAAGGTTTCGAAATTGAGGTTCGCTTTATGTTTGTACCTGGAACTATTGTCTCGTGGGATAGGTGAAGTGCTATCTGAGTTTCCTTGGCATATTTACCTGAAAATCCTATGAAAGTTTCAAAGTGTATACCTGTTCGATCGCTGTTAAACCAATGAGGTTTGAAAACACCAAACGTAAGGCCTTCGGGATGGTCTTTTGGAAACTCGTGCCATTTTGCCTGCCATTTACCTGCTTTAAACCAAGGCAACTTGCCCAGAGATTTTGATAATTGGTTGTAAATTTTTTCGATTTCGATTCTAGTCATCGTGATCTCCCACAAATAATGAATTCAGACCCATTGGCTAACATTACCGAGATTTCATTTAAAATGGATTCTTTTGAATTTCTTTATATAGAAGTGGTTTCATAAAGGTTGCTGCATCAGAAGCAACCCGCTTGCCTGAATCAGTAGCAAATGCTTTCTCAGCCGCCTCTTTGCTTGTCCATCGCTGATATGCGATTTCATAGCCTGCAGTGGCATATACTATGTAATCAAGCAGACCCTGGGGCGCAAGTGATTCTTGAGTTAACTCAATGTGAGGTTCAAGGCGCCTAACAAAATTATCGGAGTCTCCATTCGAATAGCCAATCCACAAAGTCCGGTAGCCGGCATCAAACCTAGAGTTGTCAAAGACATTTTGAGCCACGCTATAGAGAACTCCAACACTAAGAGGGTCGCCAGGATTTAACGTTCTAACTTGCACACTTGCCAATTTTCGCTCAACGATCGCTTCAAGAAACAAGCCTGTGAACTCTTCTTCAGACATTGGATTCTGTCCGGTAATCAGTTCTTTGTGACGTATTGAGGACGATTGCCAAGGATCTTTGTTATCAATGATGGCACCTAGTTTCGCTAGTTCTGCGTCTAAATAAAATGGCATTTGCCCATCTAGATGCCCTGCATCCTCCTCTTGTTTTTCTTCTCTTGAGGAAAATGCTGTCATTCCATAACCGGCATAGAGCCAACCATCTTCTACTTTTGCAGACAAAAGTGCTGCGGGCCCGTGGCAAATCAACGCCGTAGGTTTGGCCTCTCTATGAAAGTGATTCAGGATGCGTGCTAACTGGGGATTACTAATAAGGTCCTCAAGTGGAGCGTGTCCACCTGGTACAAAGACACTTTCAAATTTGCTAAGATCTCTGTTACCAAGGGAGGCAAACGACACCGGCGTCATGATTCCCTGTTCCTCCTTGACGAACCTAAGTGCTTCTTCATATGAATCTGCGTTTTTAAACCATTTCCCATCGTTGCTCACCTGATCCATAGTCGGGCGTTTTCCACTTGGAGTTGCAAAAATCAATCTGTGACCAAGTTTCTTCAGTGCTATTGCAGGGCCCGCCAATTCGGAAAGAAAGTATCCCGTTGGGTGTTTGACACCTTCCCTAGTTGTTACAAAATCCGATTCTGACAAAATGACAAGTGAATAGGTTTGTTGTTCCTGGTCGCTAGATCCAAGAGTGCTTCCTTGGACCTTGTGAACGCAAGAGATAAAAAAACTAAGACTAAAGATAGCTGCAAAAAAACGCTTCATAGTAACTCCTTTTGACGCCTTCATTGACGTACCGGACATAAATGCCATGGAAGAAGACATTTTGAAAATTATCATATATAGTAATATCAATCACAAATCGTAATGATTAAAAATCATGTATTTACAATAAGTTAAAGCGAGAATTTGAAATATGGCAAGACCAATACGAGATTTTGAACGACTAGACCCGACTTTTTTTCGGGCATTTCTGGCGGCTGCCGAGACATTGAATTTTACAAAAGCGGCACAGAAAGCTTCCATGACGCAATCGGGAGTTAGTCAGCATATTGCAAAGCTCGAAGCACAACTTGGCGTCGACCTTTTTGTTCGAAACAACAAAATGGTTTTACTCACGAACGCTGGACGTGAGCTAGTTTTGCATATTGAACACTACTTAGATGATACAGCGGCACTTTGTGAACGACTACAAAGCCTGGAAACGACTTTAACGGGTAATGTTACTTACGCTATGCCTGGCAGCTGTTTGCTGGCGCCGCATCTTGCAACAATGCTTACCAAGCGAAACAAATTCCAGGGCATTGAACTTCGCATTCTAATACGATCCAATGAAGAGATCGTTAAGGAACTTTTAGGTGGTCACTTAGATTTTGGTTTTGTTACGACTATGTTCGATGTACCGGGCCTTCGCATAGTCCCCTTTTGCAACGAAGAATTCGTGTTTGTTTCGCCGATGGAATCCAAAGTTGATATATCCAATATCGATTATCTCCTTAAAGAGAATTTTGTAACCTATCCTGGAATGGAAAATTACTTCGATGCTTGGCAACATCATCATTTTCCCAAAAGTAAAAAAAGATTATTTGATTCATTAAATATCAAGGGGCATATCGAAAGCATCCACGGCGCCATCACCCTGATTGTCAACGGTGTCGGCTGCTCAGTCATACCTCGTCACTGTGTCGAAAATGAGGCATTCAAAGATCGCATTTCAGTCTTGATTCCAAACAATAAAAAAAATTCTGTGATGAACACAATTTATATTGCAACGTTAGCGGGTCAACGCCCCACGCGCCGTGCTCAACAGGTCATGGATTGGTTTAATGACATGCATCCAGAAATTTCTCGAAAGTAAAATTATAGCGCCCAGCTGCTTAACATGTATTTCACTCGGCAAAAAGCAAAAGATATCAGAGATAACAACCTGTAATTACAATGTAAATCTACTTTCGACGTCGGCGGTAAAAAAATGCATTGCGAAAAATTTCTTCGTTTCTAGGTTGTTCTCGTAATACTTTCGAAAACTTCCTTAGCGCAAATTTTTTAGGAGATCCAATCCAGTTCGCCAAGGCAGGACAGACGTCCCCGACTTTAAATCATAAGATTTTGGGGACTGAGAAAAGCAGTACCTTGGCACCTTTGGATAGTCTTCAGCAAATGAGTTCAGACCCAAACAATCTTCATCACTGGGAGCATCGGAAGATTTAAATTCAATGGCCGCGATGGGAGTGGCGGACGATCGCGCAACAATGAGGTCCACTTCTAGACCATTTTTATCTCTCCAATAATAAAATCTAAAACCACGTTCAAAATAATCGTTATGACGAAAGACTTCTTGAATCAGATAGGTTTCAAAAAGCTTTCCATAGCGAAATGATGAGCGCTTCAGCTCAACTTCTAGTTCCCCATTTAATGCATTTAGAACACCACAATCGAACCAGTAATATTTTGGCGACTGCATCAATTGCTTCTTTACTGAATGGGACCAGCCATCCAAGCGATGGCATAAAAGTGTATCGACTAGAATAGAGAAATACTCTTGAATAGTATTTGAAGATGTTTTGAGCGTTCTGCCCAGTTTTGAATGATTTATCGGTTCACCATTTAACTGACCTGCGAGATCAAGAAATCGCGAAAAGAGATCAACTTTTCGGACAAGAGCTTCTTCTTGAATTTCTTCTTTAATGTAGGTACCTATGTAAGTTCTAAGCCTATGTACAGCAAAGTCTCTATCAAAATAAACACCTGGAAGGCTACCGATCTGCAAAACCTCGTGAAGGTCCAGTTCGTATTCAAGAATGGAAATTGGATGTAAATGAGTCGTGAGCGCTCGCGCTGCTAGAAGATTTGCACCTGAACGTTTTAGTTTTCTTGCGCTTGAACCCGTAAGAACGAAAACTAGTTTGCCTTTAAACTTCTCTATCAAGGCATGGACCTGGTCCAAAAGAATTGGCAACTTTTGTACTTCGTCAATAGCGACTACAAGCGGTGATTCATTGGAACGCTTCCGCATGTCCGATACAATTTCAGCAGTAAGCAACGAAGGATCAGACAAATATCGCTGAAAGTACTCGGGCTCCAGCAATGAAATGACCCGAGCCGAAGGAGGCAAAGACGCCTCTAAAAGTTTCGTTTTGCCGGTCCCGCGAGGACCAAACAAAAAGACACTTTGAAATTTATCTATAAATTTCAATAAGTTAAAATATCTATCAATCATAGTTAAAATATATCTCTAAATTTGAAGTAGTACTTTCACGTCAATTCTAGCAGATGAAACACAAAAGTCCAAGTCATGTATTGGCGATTAGTGATTCTGAATCATTAAAGTAGTCTGCGAGGCCTTTTATGAATCTCCCAAAATGAGAACTTTAGATTGTTCTCAATCAAAAAACTGCACCCTATCCTTTAAGGCAATCTTTAAGAATTCGCATATTTTCTTGATATGCATCAGGCTCAATCGGTCCAAAAGAAAATCTAATAAAATGATTGTGAGGGCCTTGAGCGCCTCGTCGGTGCATATCGCACAAGGTTCCTGGAAGTATGGCTGCCTTGTGCTTAAAGAGCCTTTGATTGAAATCTTCGGCAGTAAGGCCATGAGGCAATTTTCCCCAATGATAAAATCCACCATCACCGGTTGACAATTCCATACCACATGATGCCAATCCATCGCGGTAAATTTTTCGTTGTTCATTGTAAAACTTAACGACGGCCTTGCGCGCCTGAGTCACACGATCTAAATCCAAAAGATTGGTCACATAGACCTGAGAGGGACGCGATACTCCACCCATTGCGATGGAAGAAAAATTGCGGAAAACTTCGATATGCCGCTTTGAGGCGATAACCCATCCGGTTCGCATGCCAGGCACTTGAAGCCCCTTTGTAGCAGCTCCTATCACAAAAATATTTGATTCATCGATATTGGAAATATACTGCATCGCACTCACGGGGCCATCACCATTAAAAAATTCGTAGGCTTCGTCAATAATGGCTCCGCGATCAGAACCAGATGCCAGATTGACCATTTCTTTCAAGGCATCACCAGACCAAGTTACACCGGTAGGATTGCAAGGATTACTTCGAATCAAAAGTGTCCGCTTGCCACTCTCGTTGATGGCCTTCCTATAATCACTTATTGACGGCCGAAAATTGTTGTGTGGATTACTTGGAACGATTCGGTGACTGCGATTCAGTAACTTTAGCTTATCGAAATAGGGCGTGTACTCCGTTTCCTCGATGATCACATCCACATCTTTTTGCAAAAAAAGTAATGTCGCAAAAATTCCGGGACGACCACCTGCAAAAACACCAACATTGTCTTCTGTGATTTTGGACCCATAAAAATGATTGTAGTACTTTGCAATTGCCTTTCTAAGGCCATCATTTCCAGTTGCCGCCGGGTACTTCAACTCACTGGCAGCAAACGATACCGATAACGGAATCTCTGGACCGCCGGGTAACTGTCTTGTCAAAGGAAAGCCTTGTGCCCAGGGGTGAGTTCCAGGATCTCCCATGTAGGAACCAGACGCCGCTTGAAATTTAAAGAGTGTTTCATAGACACCCATCGGTGGGAAATCTTGTAAAAACATATATCGCCTCCCTTAGAACAAGCTGAAATATTTTTTCCACTATGACACAAAGGCCATCGAATGAAAACAAATTCTAACTTATTCTGATCAAGTTTCGAATGCAATGAGCGAGATAAAACAAGATTAAGTCCAAATAATTTTCTACCCCCAAACTGCAAGATTTGTCATTAACACTATCTAGCCTGATACTTTAGATTTGATTCGGAATCTGATTAGAAACATTCCTTTAACTAAAGTCGTCGCCGAATTCTTTTATGCCCATAGAAATTGCAATTCAATGAATTTGATTCTACAATTTAAACACTATTCAATTTTTAGAAATTCTTTATGGGTAACACAAAATGACAAATTTTCGGTCGATTGTGCGATTTGCACTTATCTATATTTCAATCTTAAATTCCTTGAGTCCTTTGACGAGCTGTGCAGTGGCACCTTTTGCAACAGAACACACTGCCGTTCCACTCGGCAAAGGCAGCAATGCCATTGATTTTGGACTGTCTCCGACTCTCTACACTCAGTATAGTCGCGGTGTCACCAATCAACTCGATTTAGGCTTCGGTGCAGAGATTCAATTGGGATATTCTCTTTTTGGCTGGGGAAAGTATTCACTGTTGCGCCAAAATAAAAAACAATACGTTTCAGTTGCAGGCGTTGCAGGACTTGGAATGGGCCTTTCAATCATTAACACAACCTTTGTCTACCTTGGTCCGATCATTAGTCGCCGAGTCAATGAGCATGAGTTTTATATCCATCCAAGATTTAACCACCTGCGCTATGGCCGTCAATCAGGGGCAGAAACCTCCAAAGACGGATTTGACATTGAAGGGGGATCTTTCAACTACCTTCAACTGTCAGCAGGATATCAATATTTTTTCCGCGAAGGCTTTGCCTTTGGCCTTAGTGGTCTTATGTTTCCACCTGCACCTGGTGGTGCATGGAGCATTGCGCCGGGTCTTAATTTTTTAACCAGGTTTTAAATCTATGTTTGACCTTAGTTTCAGTTCAAGAATCGGTATCTCAATCACCACGGTTCTATTCGCTTCAAACCTTGCAACAGCAAAGACGAAAGTCTATAAAGTTGCCATTGCAGAAACTGGATTTGTTCCGTTTAGTTTTCCAGAATCAGCGAAGAAAGATGGTATCTTTATGAAAATCCTCAAAGAAATTGGCGCAATTTCCGGGGATCAATTTGTTCCAGTATTTGCTCCAACGAAGCGCATTAAAGCTATGTTTGAAAAAGGCGAGATCGATATCGAGCCGGGTATCAATCCCATCTGGCGCAAAGATCAAGAAAAAATTTCTATCTACAGTGACCCGTTCACGACTTTAACCGAAAGACTGATGTTTCATACCGCAACTGGCGCGTTCACTCTAAAAAACTTTGCTTCGGGCGCCGTAAAAGGTGCTGCCGCCAAAAAAGCAAATTTTCTCGACCCAAACACGAGATTTTTGGGCGCAGTTCATGGCTATTTCTATCCTAAAGTCGACTATGCCTTTAAGTCTGGTCATGTGACGCGAGTCGATGCGGGGGGAGAAGAAGCACTTGTCAAAATGCTTCACAATCGGCGAGTGGATGCCATAGTCATTTCTGAGATTCCTGGTAACTATCACGTCAAACAAATCAAAAACAGCGGCATTATTCCAGGCGAAGCAACGGAGCACAATCCAGTTATGTTTCGAATACACAAAAACCACAATGATTTAAGAATCAGAATCAACACAGCCCTAAAAAAGCTGACGCAAAACGGTAAAATTGCAGCCATCATAAAATCGATGTAAAAGCCTTTATCGGTTTACATGCCGTACATAGCTTCAAGCCTCATTGTTTGCCTTTCATGGCAAACTGCAGAGATTCAGGAATACCCAATCTACCCTCAATTTTCACAATGTTTTGAATTTTTACTCCAAATGACCGCGGCAGAGTCAATTCGAAGTCTGTTAAGTTAAGGATTGCATTGAAATCACAATCATCAAAGGCTTCATTGCATTGGGTGTTCAAAACAATTGGCTTGGTTTGGCCCCTCCACTCCAGGTTGAAATCTTGTGACTGCAAACCACCCTTCATCAAAAATATTCCTTTTACTTTTGCTTTCATTCCATTTTTTCCGCCAATGATTTTTTTGGCAATGGCATCTCGGATTCGATTGCCAGAACTCATCTCAGTTAATCCTAGTGCAATTTCTAAATTTATAGCCTTGGAAGACCTAGAGGACGGAACAAAGGAGTTCAATAGCATTTGAAATCCAGAAAATTGCACGTCATGAATGGATGTTGATAGAGTTGCCTTCATTTCTAACTTGGGATTGAATCCCCGCAGATTTGCTACAGCTGCAGATTTCAATTCTTTATGACGAACGCTTGCATCAGAAACGCTCGAGCTTTTAGATCTAGTTGCCTCGGGCGCTGATCCGCAGTCTTGAATGGTATTATCTTTGGGCGACGAACCCAACCACTGACTTAAACAAGACAGTTCCTCTTTGGAAAGTGCCTGAACCTCTTTGCCTGGCATAAACGGTCTTGCTCGATTCTTACCGCTATGAATTGACATAAAGGCAATAGTCCCTTTTTGAGCAAGCGACAATTCTGACCTTACTCCGTCCGCTTGATTGTGACATTCACGGCAGGATTCAATTGGAACTTTTATCTTTTTTAGCTGTTCATAATTCTTAGGGAAAAGACCCAATCTCGCATCTTCCCCATCGGACGTAGTTGCGACACTATTGTAACTCGTTATCTCTTCATTGAAAGATTGGAGTAGTTTACGATCATTTTCGGACATTGACTTGTATGAATCAGTCGTAGGCCTGATCACTCTTGGACCTGAGGAGTGACAAACAAGGCATGGCACTTTAAACGGTACTGCCTTTAACAAAGACTCTCGATCAAATGCAGTGCGATCCAGTTCTAAGTATTGGGCGCTTGCGGTCTTAGGCTTTGTCATGTCCATTTGAATCGCAATCAGATTCTTGATTATCTTTTTCTCACCAGAGACATTGATCTTCTGAAACATAAACCAGGCCCTTTGTTGCTTTGGTCCTAGTCTAACAATGCAATTACGTACAACGCCTAGGTCATAAGACGATTCTTCCGACACAAAGCACAGAGGTTTTTTTGATTGATCTTTTAAGGGCTGAGCAACCGCGTCTGATAGCATCTTTGAGTACTGTCCGACCGTATCTCGAAAAGGCAGCGGAGCCAATGGCCCCGCTGCCAAAAAGGACGAATATCCTAAAGCGAAGACTGTCACGAAGACTGCGATCATTCGATCAGTTTCAAATCTGTTTAGGATATCCATGGACCTAGTTTCCTTCGGCCATGGTTGAAGGTGTTTGTAAACCAGTCAATACATCTAGCAGTTCAACAGTAGGCAGTATTAATGCATCAACCGGAGCAACATCTTGTGTTTTTGAATGGCAGACATAATGGTTGTAAATTTCCGGAGAATGCTTCGGCGGAATGCTCACACTGCAACTAACGACATAGAACCCTAGTTCCGAGTCCAATTTTGTAGCTACAACTTTAGTAAGACTGGGTCCTGTAACTTTAGAAGCCAATTTTGAAAACAATTCATAAGTTTTTTCGTTATACCAAGGCTCCTTGCACCCAGCTCGCGTGAATTCGCAGTCCTTTTTTGTTATAGGAACCAAAGACTCAGTTTGAGCCATAGATACCCAAGAAGCTGCCGATAGTCCAAAAACTAAAAACCCTTTAAAACCATTTAACATAAGATTCTTCATAGTGA
>JAPLFV010000120.1:0-821 GCA_026390495.1 Pseudomonadota bacterium
GCATTATTTGGAAAACCCATGCAATCTCCGGACTACGGTGATGGATATAATGTTCATATCATCGAGTCACTGGAGCTTTCAGATCAAGATTTGCAACGTGCAAAAAAAGATCTCGGCGACCTTCATTTAAGTGAATTGTATCGCGTTTTCCCATGGGAACGCGGTGTTGGCCCAACTCAATCGTGTGGAACTGGCGCCTGTGCTGTTGCAGCGGCCATTTTAAATTTAGGCTTTACGGTACGTTCTTCATGGATTGCCATTGATATGCCAGGCGGTCGTCTATATGTAAAACAAGACCAAGAAGATGGGCCAGTTATTCTTGCCGGCCCGGCCTCTTTTGTTTTTGCAGGAACCATCGAAATTTAATCTATTTACGGATTCCATTGCATATTTAGCAAGATTAAATTTATTTATTAAAAAGCCCATTGGCTGCTTTTTCAAGTTTTTGGCCATTCGTTTCAGAATCTTTTGCCGCTGGCGCATTCGGCTTAGCTTTCAATTCATCTACTTTACCGTTGATAGCTGATTTTGCAGAATCGACAGCCGAAGGAGACGTGGCCTGAGATGGAGGCGGAGTCGCTGCACCTTTAACTGCATCCTTTACACCGTTTATTCCCATTTTTGTTTGAAGACTTGCGACAGAGACATAACCTTCTTTTCCATCTGCCAGCTTCACTTTCCAGTAAGCACCTTTATGGTCATATGCCTTGACGTTCTCGCCCTTTTTGAGGGTAGCAATCACTGCTGATTTATCATCGGCGTCCGCTCGCACCTGAACACCCTCCAAAATAGTCTTAGCTTCAACTGGTCGACCCTTAACA
>JAPLFV010000120.1:923-2157 GCA_026390495.1 Pseudomonadota bacterium
AACATCACAAAAAACACCAAACTAAAAATTCGTTTCATATTCTTCCCCCTAATTGATAAAATTGAGATCCCATTATAACTCAAGTTGATGCAATTAAACCACCAAAGTGACGCGAAGTTGAAACAGGCTTATTTAAATTTATTTTTTGCCCCTCCGTTCTTCCACTTGCGAAAGTGCCCGAATCAACCCTACCACTTCCTATCGACTTTTTAACAAGCCGCGGGTACCTTTGAGCAACAAAATCTTGCATTTCGTTTCGCTCGATCTTTTGGAGCGATTTTAAATTCGCGTGCGATACCAAATTTGCCTGGATATCAATCGTAAGTTTTTTTAATTTTTCATCAAAACCACAAAGTATACCTAATTGAAAACTGCTTCGTAAGGAGCCATGACATTTTGTTTTATTCTTATGGTTCACCCATAAACTATGGCTCTGCTGCATTAGAAAATGAAAAACATACTCCGCCATTAATACATGTTCACGCCTACCAAGGATTTCTGCGGCACGGTACCTTGTGCAATCTCTAGCATCGAACAGCTGGGTTTGAACGATTCTAACATTAAAGTGGTCTGATAAAATTGCAAGAATCTTAGACTCGGTCCGCCCCATTTTTTTCTTTTTACTCGTTACAAATAACGAATCAAATTCATCGCGTTTTCGTTTGGACATTATAGTGTCAATATCATGTTTTGCGTAAAGCTCTCGAACCCTTTGCATTGCCAGCAGTGCTTCATATTCATTGGTCGATTGCGCAAGAGCTAATAGCTTTTCGACTCGACTCAATAGCCGCTTATCCTCATCACAAACAACACGATTCTTCAAATTCGGAACGACCTTTGGAATCTCACCAGCAGCTTCAGAGGCCCAACTTGCAACGCCTAAACGACTGCACGCCTCTTTAAAACGAGGGCCATGCGCAAACTCTGTCAGGTCAGGCCATTTCTCGGATACATATTGATGAGCCATTTCATGTTTTAAAATTTCTAACACGACATCCCAAGAATGCTCTAAAATCAATTTCCGACTAATTTTTATGCATTTAAAAAATGAATCCCATTCGCCCCAACGAGATATAGAATCCGATAATTGAATGATTACCGGACCCAAATTCAATTTATGATACCAAGATATTTCTTTATGATCTTGATATAGCTGTTGAACCCATTCCCGCTCAATCATCTCGATCATTATTCGCATACTCCTTGGGATGCCTTTAATTTCACTTTTTTTCTA
>JAPLFV010000120.1:2193-2993 GCA_026390495.1 Pseudomonadota bacterium
CTTTTCAACAAGGACTTGATGAAAGTCCTCGGTAGCCTTGGATAGCATTTCAGGATTTGCTGGTTTTTCGGGCGGATAAATAGGTTCACTAAGAAAATGAGTCAATCGAATCGGTTTAGGAATGAGCGAAAAACCGAGTCCCTTTGCGAAAAAAACTGGAACCTTAAACGTTTTGTACGCCCACGCTGTTATATAACTGGGCGCAATATCATACAATTCATCAGCTGCAGGACATGCCGCAAGAACCACTGGACACCGTGTTTCTATAGCAAGCTTTGCAAAACCTTTGCGTCGATCCCAAATAATTTTATAACGCTCCGATGAAGGACGCAAAGCCTCCCGCATGCCTCCGGGAGCAACCACAAGCATTTCACCTGATTTAAGCAACGTTTCTGCATTTTGACGGTTACCTTCTCGACTTCCAAGAGCTGCCATCAAATCACCGAGCCCTGGTACTTTGAAAAAAAGACGATCAATCAAAGCTTTAGGTATTCGGTTCGTATATTCATATATAGAACCCATTAGTAAAGCAATATCGTAACTGGCTAAACTGTGATTGGCCGCAATAATAACCCCGCCTTTTGGAATATTGTGCAACCCAATAGTGGAATGCTGGTGATACAACCGCACACCTGAAATAATAGGCGCTAACCTCAAAAGGTATTCGACATTTAGCGAAGGATCTGAAGAAACTTTTTTACTCATTCTAATACCATGATGAATCAAAACTCATCTCGCTAATGAGATTATGGCCTTTTACACTCGGATGAAAGCAATCTAAAGATGAAATACTTGATTCA
>JAPLFV010000113.1 GCA_026390495.1 Pseudomonadota bacterium
GTCTGATTTTTTCAGAGAATTTTCATCTCAAGATGTTCGCGATTTAACTGAATCCGCAAAAATGATTGAGCTGACAATCGGAGATTCATTGATTGTAGCCAATACTCCAGCTAACGAAGTTTTTTTTATTTTGAGCGGTTCGCTTCAGGTTAGAATTCCAACAGCTGATCGATCAGTCCCAATAGCGATCATCAATGCAGGTGAGTTTGCGGGTGAAGGTTCGTTGCTGGGTGCATCTAAGAGAAACGCGTCAGTCATTGCTCGAGTGCCATCGCGTTGTGTTGAATGGTCTAAGGCAGATCTAGACAATCTTTTTGACCGAAAATCAGATTTGGGAGTCAGGTTCTATAAAAGAATTGCCTATATGTCTTGGTTTAGGTTGAACGCTTCCAACACTAAATTGCGAGAAGCTTTTTCTGGTATTGTTGAATTTTAAATTGGATATGATTTTCTGCGCTTTTTTTTGTTTTCACTTTATTCACTGACTCGTCGCCGTGGTCCAGATAAGAGGGCATAGATTTGAAAATTGGATACAGAAAAGATTTGGATGGTTTGAGGGGCATATCAATCATTGCAGTGCTTATTTACCATTTTTTTCCAAAGGCTCTGCCAGGTGGCTTTATAGGCGTGGATGTTTTCTTTTCCTTGTCTGGTTTTTTGATTACCTCGATAATTCTAAATGATATTGAACATGGAAATTTTTCACTGTCATCATTTTATAGTCGAAGGATTAAGCGTCTGTTTCCTGCATTGTTAGCAGTGCTAATTGTGAGTTTGATTACTGGATCCAGTGTATTAACTCTTACAGAATGGAAACGACTATGTAAACATGTGATAGGTGGTGCAACATTTCTCTCTAATTTTTTAACGGTTTCTGAGTCAGGCTATTTTGACGCTAAATCAGAAAGAAATCCATTGCTGCACCTTTGGTCGTTGGCTATTGAAGAGCAGTTCTATTTGATTTGGCCTGCAGTCATCCTATTGGCAATAAGATTTAAAATTCACCCTATGATAGTGGCTGTATCGCTTTGCATGTTGTCTTTTTTGGTGAATTTGAAATTGTCCAATTTGGCTCAGAAGAATAGCAGACGTTTGGATCAAGGTAGTCAGGATTTGGCCTTGAAGCAAGTCAAGAAGGATAGTTTATCTGCAAATCTAGTAGCTGCTTTGGGCTTGATTCTGATTGTGTTTGGCGTTTTTTATATTGATCGGACCAAGGTTTTCCCTGGTTACCTCGCTTTGCTACCCACAGTTGGGACGTGTCTAGTTTTATATACAAATCAACCATCATATGTAGGCATCCTATTGGGGAATCCGATATTTCGTTACATCGGGATGATTAGCTATCCTTTGTATTTGTGGCATTGGATTGTTTTGGTTTTTGCAAAGAATTTGAAGAGTGTTTTGACGGTTAAGGATTTAGGTTTCGCGATTTTAATTTCTGTTCTACTTTCTGTCGCGACTTTTGAGTTAGTTGAAAAGCCAATCAGAAAAAGTGAGAAAAAGTGGCTTGCTGGTGTGCTGCTTCTTGTACTTGCAATTGCTGGATCCTTGGGCGCTTATTTTTATTTAGCTCCTGTAAAGTCTACTGCTACAGCGGATGGGGCTTATGTCACTCCAGAAGAGATTAAAACTGAATATGAAAGATACTGGAAGATCTTAGATTATCGATATTTTTCTAGTCCAAGACGTGTGGTTGTGTTCGGCGACAGCCAAGGTTATGATTTATTTTCAGCATTGATGTGTGACACAAGAGTTGGAGTAAAGATTTTTCAATCTGACAATTTCTGTTCGGGTTTTTTTGATGTTGA
>JAPLFV010000339.1 GCA_026390495.1 Pseudomonadota bacterium
CTTAAAGTGCAGGAAGTCTACTTTGGTGAAATTCCATTAATGACAGCAGATGGAACCTTTATTATCAATGGAACTGAGAGGGTTATTGTTTCTCAATTACATAGATCTTCTGGTGTTTTTTTCGACCATGATAAAGGTAAAAACAGTACTACGGGAAAAGTGATATATACAGCTAGAATTATTCCTTACCGTGGAAGTTGGTTGGATTTTGAATTTGATTCTAAAGATATTTTGCATGTTCGCATTGATCGAAGGAGAAAGCTACATGCTACCGTTTTGTTAAAGGCGTTGGGTTATTCCGATGCGGAATTGTTGAATCATTTTTACAAGCATGAATTTGTTCGGTTGCGAGATGGAAAAGTAGAGAAAAGAATGGACTATGAATTGCTGAAAGGCCAAAAGGCTAGCTCAGACATCATTGATCCAAAAAGTGGGAAAGTGTTCGTAAAACGTGGCCGTCGTATTTCAGTCGGTATCGTTCGTCAAATGCAACAAGCAGGGTTAGAGTACCAAAACTTATCTTTAGACTATTTGTTTGGGAAAGTGACAGCCGGTGATATTTCTAATGCAAATGGTGATTTGGTTTTACCTCTAAATACTGAGCTTGCAAAAGATTCTTTAAAGAAACTTCTAGAAAATGGCGTTACAGAGTTTCCGATCTTTTTTATTGATGGAATTAATGTAGACGCATCATTTAGAAATACCCTGATTACAGATAAGGTTAGCACTAGGGAAGAGGCTGTACTTGATATTTATAAAAGGCTTCGCCCAGGTGATCCACCACTTATTGAACCTGCTCAAACATGAGAGATTGGGTCTGAATCTCCCTGACGAACAGAGGACTCTGACCAAGGAAGATATTCTTCGAACCGTTGAAGAACTACTTAAGCTGAAGAACGGAGATGGTGCGCCAGACGATATTGATCACCTTAGTAACAGGCGTGTAAGAGCCGTTGGCGAGCTTTTAGAGAATCAATACAGAATTGGATTGTTGAGAATAGAAAGAGCAATTAGAGAGAGACTTCAACTTCAAGATGTCGACACTTTGCTCCCTCATGATTTCATCAACAACAAGCCTGCATCTGCGGTTGTAAAAGAGTTTTTTGGCTCAAGTCAATTATCCCAGTTTATGGATCAGACGAATCCATTATCTGAGATTACTCATAAACGCAGGCTATCAGCTTTAGGGCCCGGTGGGTTGAGTCGAGATAGAGCTGGCTTTGAAGTTCGAGATGTTCACCCGACGCATTATGGTCGAATTTGTCCCGTAGAAACTCCTGAGGGACCGAACATTGGACTGATTGCAAGTCTAGCGTCCTATGCTCGGGTCAATGAATATGGATTTATTGAAACTCCATATAGGTCTTTGAGAGAGAAGGATCGATCAAAAGCTGTAACTTGGTACAATGCTCGTCAGGAACAAAATGAGCATGTCATTGCCTTGGCTTTGAGAGATGGATCCTATAAATCTGACGATCTTATTGGAGCTAGGCGCGACGGTGAGTCGGAAGTGGTTCCTGCTGAGGAAGCGGATTTGATGGATGTATCAACAAACCAGTTGGTTTCAGTTGCCGCGTCTTTGATTCCATTCTTGCAAAACGATGATGCAAATAGAGCATTAATGGGTTCGAACATGCAACGACAAGCGGTCCCGCTGGTTCGAACTGCGGCGCCATTGGTGGGTACGGGCTTAGAAAGAACTGTCGCTAGAGATTCAGGTGCGACTGTGGTTGCAAAACGCGACGGGATTATAGTTTTTGTTGATGCAGAACGTATCGTCGTAAAAACTGATAGCGGTGATGATCGGGATTTAACTGCCGTTGGAGCAGATGTCGACATCTATAATCTTCAGAAGTATAAACGCTCAAACGTTGATACATGCATTAACCAGAAGCCAATTGTGCAAAAAGGGGAAAGAGTTAAACGAGGCGATATTATAGCTGACGGTTTTGCTACGGAAATGGGTGAGCTCGCACTTGGTCAGAATGTGGTTGTCGCCTTCATGCCATGGAATGGATATAATTTCGAAGATTCGATCTTGATCTCTGAGCGTGTCGTTAAGGAAGATCTTTTTACCTCTGTTCATATTCAAGAGTTTGAATGTGTTTCGAGAGACACCAAACTGGGTCAAGAAGAGATTACCGGCGATATTCCAAATGTAGGGGAAGAGGCTCTCAAGAACCTGGATGATGCCGGAATTATTCGCATTGGAGCAGAAGTAAAACCAAGTGATATTTTAGTTGGAAAAATTACCCCAAAAGGTGAAACGCAACTGACTCCAGAAGAAAAATTACTTCGAGCGATTTTTGGAGAAAAAGCTGGCGATGTTAGAGACACATCCTTGCGCGTTCCTCCCGGAGTTGTTGGAACTGTGATTGGAGCAAAAGTCTTTGCACGGGCTGGAGCAGATCGAGATAGTCGCTCTGCCCAGATTGAAGAACAAGAAGTGACGAAGATTAGAAAAGATGAGGCAGATCGTATTGCCATCATTAGAGATTCAGCTGCAGGTAAGTTTACTAAGATTGCGAACGGTGATTTAACGGCGCTAGATATCAAAGATAAAGATGGTAATGTCGTTGTCGCCAAGGGCTCCAAAGTGGATTCGACACTTTTGAATGATTTAGATTATTCATTGTGGGAGCAGCTAACGCTCAAGGATTCTGAGCGTAATGGACTTCTAAAGAAGACTTTAGGAGTATTGAGTGAAAAGATTAATTTCATCCGTTTTACAACAGATGATCAGATTAAAAAATTGAAAAAGGGCGATGAATTGCCCCCTGGCGTTATTAAGATGGTCAAGGTTTACGTTGCAATTAAGCGTAAGTTGCAGGTAGGCGACAAAATGGCTGGCCGACATGGAAACAAAGGGGTCGTTTCAAGAATTCTTCCTGAAGAAGACATGCCTTTCCTCGAATCAGGTAAACCAGTAGATGTTGTATTGAATCCTCTTGGCGTACCAAGTCGAATGAACGTGGGACAGATTTTGGAAACTCATTTGGGTTGGGCGGCGAAGGGTATAGGAGAAAGACTCAATCGAATGATTGAAGAGAACTTCAACCGGGGAGCTTTAGAGAAAATCATTTTGGATATTTGGGATGACAATGAGTTAGATAAGGATGTTCGAGATTTTATAAAAACATCCTCTGATGACGATTTGAAGACCTTTATTCGGAAGTATAAGGATGGAGTTCATTTCGCAAATCCAGTTTTTGATGGTGCCAAAGAAGAAGAAATTCGGGCGGCATTAGAAAGGGCGGAGCGAGATATTAGCGGTCAGGTCCAGCTATATGACGGCAGAACTGGAAATAAATTCGATAAACATGTAACCGTTGGCGTAATGTACGTACTTAAGCTTCATCACTTGGTTGATGAAAAGATTCATGCTCGATCCATTGGTCCCTATTCGCTCGTGACTCAGCAACCTCTGGGTGGAAAGGCGCAATTTGGTGGTCAAAGATTGGGAGAGATGGAAGTGTGGGCGATGGAAGCTTATGGAGCTGCGTATACACTGCAAGAATTCTTGACTGTAAAATCGGACGATGTTCTAGGTCGAACTAGGATGTATGAATCGATTGTCAAGGGACAAAACATGATGACTCCTGGACTTCCAGAATCATTTAACGTCTTAGTGAAAGAGCTTCAATCGTTGGGGTTGGATGTGAATTTGCTTCGGAAGGATGGTCAAGAGGTTACGCCTGATCTTAATTTGAATTAGAGATCTGGTGCGTTGGAACTTTTCACCTATATAAATTATTGGAGATCCAAATGAA
>JAPLFV010000034.1 GCA_026390495.1 Pseudomonadota bacterium
GCAAAAGTAATGGAATTGTAGCTAACAAAAAATCACTGGGCTTAAATATAAAATATCTCTTCTTCGCAGTGACAAGGAAAAGTAAAATAGTACTAACAAGAAGAACACCAAAAAGAAAATTGTACAGTGGGTGAATACTGACTCTTTCGCTCTGCCATTGGACCATCATTGTATTAGCATTATTTGCGATGAGCAGTACGGTAGCCGCTAAAGCAATGCATGTTGAATCTAAAAAATCATCAGCCTGTTTTGAGGCGCTTAAAATAATCGATGCAATTATCAAAAGAAAAACAGTGGCTGCAGCGATGCCAACATCTCGTCTAACGTTACCAGCAAATGCTGGACCAGCAAGAAGTATCACGTAGAGCAGGTATCTATTAAAATTTTCCCAATACCTAATCGCAATGGAAATTGTTTTGTAACGAGTCGTTTCGCGGATTTTTGCCCTTTGCATTAAAAAATCTAGGGAAATCTCCGTGTTTATTCTAGAGGCCAGTATAACGAAAGAAAAAACGATGATGATCCCAATATAGGGAGTAAGCTCGAGTCCATAATTAGGAAAAGCTACTGGCAATATTCCAAGGACTCCTGCACATAGGCCCAAAAAGTATAAGGCACTGACGGCCTGAATTTGACTCAGTCCGAGTTTCAAAAGTGCATGGTGAAGATGTGTATTGTCGGCCTTCATGGGATTGATTCCTCTGAATAGCCTTCCTGCCATGACAATGGCTGTATCAAAAATTGGAATTGCAACGCAAAGGATAACGGACATAAGAGGAAGTCCTGAACTAGTCACAACTTGTGTCGTTTGCGCGTCAATCTGTTTGCCACAAATCAGTATCAGCATGACACTTCCAAGCATGAACCCCAACCAATTTGAGCCACTATCTCCCATAAAAATGACGGCTGGATGAGTGTTATATCTCAGAAATCCTATGATTGCGCCAACCATTGGACAGGCAATAAAAAGTATAAGTCCGATATCATAGTTCTTTAAAAAATAGAGAAAGCTGAGCAGAGAAACACCGATCAGTGTCAATCCACCTGCGAGACCATCTAATCCATCAATCATATTGATGGTATTTATTGAGCCGACGACAATAAAAATGGAAAATGCAAATCCAAGCCAATATGGTAACGATACTTGAATTCCACCCCCAAGGTTTACATTAGTTGGAGCTAAGTTGTGGTAGTAAATCGAAAACCCTGCGATGAGGCATTGGATGACAAATCTATAACTCGGTCTAATTGACAAAATATCATCAGCCAAACCCAATAAAAAAATGGCAAATCCTCCGGCAAGTATACCGGGAAATGGCGCGCTTTTTACCCATATGGTTTGAGTAAACATAAAGCTTAATACAATTGCGATTCCCCCCAATCTTGGGATGGGGGTGGTATGAATTTTCCTAGATGGCTCAAGGTTGGATGTGAGATCAGGACGGTCAAACAATTGGAATGAACCTGCAAATTTTAAAACGACTGGAATCAAAGCCATGCTAAATGCTGTAGCTGTGACAAAGCCGACGATAAGTAGAAGTGAAGAGTTCATGTCTAGATCCGAAAAATTAACCGAAATAGGTACAATTTACTGTTTTTTGAGTTTATGGGAATTTTCAGTCAAAGTCATTCGATCATTTATGGCGGAGTGAAGTCGTTCTGCTTCTCCGATACAGTGCAATATAAAGGTTGATTGGCGATCAAAAATGCTAGACTAAAAAGGTCAAGATATTTGACTCAAAACAATCATTCAGATGCTTGAAATATATCATTCAGAGTAGATTCGAAATCAATTTTGCACTGCCAACCTAAAATCTTCTGGGCTAATGCCGTATCGGCGCATATTGTTGCGTTGTCATTGGGTCTCAGCAAATCTGGAGAAATCCTTGTAGAAATTGATTTACCTGATATTTTCGTAAAGATTTGAATGACTTCCAAGACGGAATGAGTTTTTGAACTTCCAAGAACAAATATTCTTTCAGAAGGTTGAATTTCTAAAATAAGTCGATAAGCCCTAGCGATGTCTCGAACGTCACTAAAGTCACGTTTAGCATGGATGTTTCCAACGTCGATAGAGTCCCCATTTTTCGCTAATTTTATCCTCTTGGCCAATGCAGGGCAAACAAATGAATCATGTTGTCCCGGTCCAATATGATTAAAGGGGCGCGCAATGTAACAGCTCAATTTATCATTTTCAAACGATCTTAAGACGTGTTCTGCAGCTAATTTTACGTGGCCATATGGAGTCGATGGCAGGGTTGGGGTGCGCTCATTTAAAGAGCAAGCTTCTTTAAAGTTTTCTCCATATACAAAAGCGGAGCTTGCAAACAAGATTGCCATTTTTTTATTCAGATTTGAAGCCGCAAAAGCTACGTTTTGAATCCCTTGTAAATTGACGTTAATCAAATGATCGGGGTTTTTACCTGAATTTACGACATGGGCAAGACCCGCCAAATGGCAAATTGCATCTGGTTGATAACTTTGGATGAGTTTTACAACAGAGTTTCGATCTTGAATATCACAGGTAGTGATAGGTATATCAGCAGCAAGGTGTTTTGCATTTGACTCAAGTGATGTGACATGAACCTCATGATTGTGAGTCAATAATTCGACGGCTAAGTGACTGCCGACAAAACCTGTTCCACCAGTGATAAGCACTTTCATTTATCGTCACCAACCTAGCCTTTTGCGCTGTGAATTGCTAAATCGGCATCAACCATCATATGCACGAGCTCTTTAAATGACGTTTTTGGTTTCCACCCAAGTGCCTTAGACGCCTTGCTTGGATCTCCTAATAATAGTTCCACCTCTGCAGGGCGCATAAACCTTTCGTCCACTACGACATGATCCTTGTAATTTAGTCCAACCCGACTGAAGGCAATCTCACAAAACTCTCTTACAGAGTGAGTCTCACCTGTAGCAATGACATAGTCGTCAGGAGTCTTTTGCTGCAACATGAGCCACATTGCTTCAACATAATCTCTTGCAAAACCCCAGTCCCTCTTGGCGTCCAAATTTCCAAGTAGCAATTTTTTGGACTTGCCAGTTTTGATTCTGGCGACACCATCGGTAATTTTTCTAGTTACAAATTCAATGCCTCGTCTCGGAGATTCATGGTTAAATAGTATTCCTGACACACAATACATTCCAAAACTTTCTCTGTAGTTGACAGTGATCCAATGGCCATACAATTTTGCCACTGCATAGGGACTTCTTGGATAAAAAGGTGTCGACTCCTTTTGTGGAGTTTCTACGACTTTTCCATACATTTCCGAGGAACTTGCTTGGTAAAATTTTATTCCCGGATTCACGGCTCTGACCGCCTCAAGCATTCTTGTGACGCCGACGCCAGTGTAATCACCGGTTAAAACGGCTTGTTGCCAACTTGTTGCAACAAAACTTTGTGCGGCCAAATTGTAGACCTCATCAGGCTTAGATCGTTCGACGGCTTGTAGGAGTGACATGGCGTCATGTAGGTCAGCATCGATGATTTCGACGCGATCAAGGAGATGTTGAATACGAGTGTAATTTGGAGTGCTCAAACGTCTAACGACACCGTAGACTTTGTAACCCTTCTCTAATAGAAACTCAGCAAGATACGATCCATCTTGTCCAGTAATGCCAGTAATTAAAGCAGTTTTCATGTTCTTGATCCTTGTTCATAAGGAAATTTAAGTTCATTTAGAGTAGACTGTTTCGGGCTATAAATAAAGCTATATATTTATTGGGAATTACAGGGTTTAAATCTTGAGTCACTGATAAAAATTGTGAGCGTTTTGCGCCGCGGTCTTGCGGCTTAGGTTAAAAAATGAGCTTTCTTTGGTGATGAACCTCAAGTGATTTAGTGAATTTTTTAAACATGTTAACTTATCCACATTAGAGAGTGCCGCCCGTGCAGTTTGTAAATGACCCTCCCCAAAAATTTAAACGGACAGCATTTGATCTGATAGCAACATTAAGCATATTGGGATTTATATTTTCGGGATTAAGCGTTTCGACGAATCCAGACCACATTCTGCCGCTAGTTCCAGAAATCTTGTCGTTGAGTTTCTTTCTATTTTTGCTTTCTATGACTGGAGGCTTAGGATTCAATGAGCTAAATCAGATCGAAAAGAGAATCATGAAAGTCCTTATGGCCGTGGTTGTCATTTTGGGAATTGTGGCCTTTTTTTCCGTCCGAGATTCTATGTGCTGGAAGGCTGGCTCAAATCTATATAGGTGGGAGTGTGTCTTACAATCAACGGTACTATTACCGACTGCATTTAGGCAATATTCTACTTTTTTTGTATGTTCAATATTGTTTTGTTTGACTTATCTAAAACGTACTCAAAATCCCATGACTCAATTCGATTCAACTAGCTTGCCTATTTGGGGCTTGGGCGCAATCATTGGAGGAGAGCTCTATTATGTTTTGGTCGGCAATAGAGTCGGTCCTCTTTGGCTGGGTGTGGCAGAAGATCAGTTTGAAAGGACAGGTTTAACGGGGGTTTTTACGAACGTAAGTTGGGTCTGGCCCTACTTGATCCCTAGCTTTATTTTATCTCTTGTTTTAATGGACTTCACAAAGAAATGGCATCGATTTCTGGGCTATACAACCTTATTTTTGTTGCTTGGCTGCGTCTCGATAAATCGACAACGAGGATTCATTCTCGCCGCTGCGGCGCTCGTTTTAACTTATGGCCTGTTTAAAATAATTCAAGGTGTTGAGATTGGGTCTCGTTGGCGAAAATTTGCAGGGAGTCTTGCGATTTCTTCCGTTGGTTTTGCGATATTGCTTTTTCATTTCTTTGCAGAAAAAGTTTCCTTGTTCTTCAGCTTTTTTGGATATGCACAAAATTTCAAGACGCCTCTTTCGGCGTCTTCTCAGCGCATAGAGTTGTGGCAATTTGCATTTAAGAAAATTGTCGAGAATCCCTTTGGGTATGGTTACTCATCGTGGTTTAGACTTAATCAACTAGGATTCGAAAAGAAGCAAATTGGCGTTCTATTTGAAAATCCGCATAATGCCTTGATTGAGTTTCTTGTAGATTTTGGCGTAATTCCAGCAATTGTATTGGTTGCCGCCGTAGTCTACGTCATCGTAGCAGGTTGGAGGCGGCCTCTAGAGCGTTGGAAGCGCTGTTTGTGGATCTATTTTTGGGTCGGCATTCTAATTGTGGTTATGGTGCAAGAAATAAACTACATCCGGGCTACGTTTTTGATTTGGTCCGTTTTTGCTGGAAGCGTGTTTCGAATTATATTTCGAAGCACTCCCTTGTCTGAACCATCTATCACTTCAGAGCATCCAAAATTGGAGCGACCTTTGTTTCGTGCTGGGTGTTTTTCATTGTTAACTGCTTTTGTGGTCAAATATCTATTTTCGTTTGGAGCCTATGGGTTTGAGCCTTCTTCTCTCCCCTATGAGGTCGAAAGATGGATTGGCCCAAAGGCAGTGGTCAAGGCAACGCCGTCTATGAAAGGGGGATATGTCCTGTTTCCTATGACTATTGGGCCTGTTGGGCCAGAGCAAGCTGTTACAATTGGAGACGTTCAGATCTTAAGACCCTCATCAAAAAATTGGTTTATTCCTGTGCTCAGAAAGCCTTATACTATGCAGTCTAAAGCAGTTTCATTTGAGTCGTCATTTTTAAATTATACTCGATATATATCTGCAAAAATTATGTACCCACCTATTACATTTTCTGTGCCAATCATTTGGAACGATGGGTTTGTTTTTGCGAGTCCGACCAATATTTCCTGTAGGGTAGAATTTTGCCGCCTTTTACTTATTTATGACGAGCAGTCGAGCGCGATTTTGAAGCCTTTAATTGAGTCTAGTAAATCTAGCTTTACTTGGTA
>JAPLFV010000054.1 GCA_026390495.1 Pseudomonadota bacterium
ATCTTGGAGTTCGCAATGACATGGTCAAGTGCAAGTTCAAACACAAGATTTTCTTGAAGTCGTGGACGAAGAGTTCTGACTAAATCGGCCAATTTTTTATCGTCCCAGTTATCAGTACCAGGCATATTTGTCATGATATGATTACGGATTGCATCGTCAGAGACTTCAATTTTCTCTTATTGGCCAATTCGCCATAACATCAAAGTATTCTGCGCCTTGATTTTTGCGGTATCACGGAAAGATCTGCGCAGGTCTTCGTTCTTTAGTAGTTTCTTCTTTTCTTTCTCGTCTTGAATATTCAATTCCATAATCATCGAATCGATAACTTGGTCAACCATGGATGGAGGAACATCAAATTTATTTTTTGATCGCAACTCATCCATGATCAAAGTTTCAAGCTTTTGACGACGAGTCTTGTCAGCGTGTTTCACAAGTTGAGACTTAATATTCTCTTTCAATTTATCAGCCGAGTCGAAGCCAACATCTTTTGCAAACTCATCATCCACTGGAGGAAGCTGAAGTTCAGCTAGACTCTTCAAATGAATTTCAAACTCAACGGGCTTATTTGCCAAAGCTGGATCGTTATATTCCTTAGGTAAGGTAATCGTAGCTTTTTTAGTTTCGCCAACAGCCATTCCTAAAATTGCATTTTCAAGATCTGCAAATATTTCCTTGAAACCTAATGCTACTGGGAATTCCTCTACGTCCATATTTTCAATCAATTGGCCTTCATGAAATACTTTGTGGCCAATAGTTGCAAGGTGACCGTTTGATGCCTTTACACCAGCTTCAACCGATTTTGTTTTAGCATTTCGACGCCTTAAGAAATCAATTTCTCGAGTCATTGCAGCATCATTGATATCAAGCTTGTCGACTGTAAACGTCATGCCTTTATAATCTTTAACTTGAATTTCTGGCATGACATCTACAATGGCAACAAACTCAAACTGCTTGTCTATGTCTAAGTCTTCAATTTTTTCCACAACCGGTGCAGTGATGGGATTTATCTTCTTATCTTTCAGCACCTCAAACAGATGCTTATTAATCAATTTGTCGACAATGTCTCCTTTAACCGACTCGCCATAAAGCTTTTTAATAACGTTTAAAGGCGCTTTTCCTGGTCGAAATCCTTGGAGCTTCGCTTTCTTTTGTACATTCTTGTAAGCATCGTCAAATGCCTTTGTAACAAGTTCGGCGGCGACAGCGATTTTAATTCTTTTCTGAACGGAATTTATTTCTTCTACTGTTGAGCTAAGTGACATATTTGTGTCTCCACATTGGGGATTACTGAATGGGGCTAAGGTTTTAACAGGTTAAAGTCTCTATTGCAAATTACTTTCCATGTTTTATGAGGCGTGACTAGGGTTGACGACTCCTAGATGACTGTGCGAAAATGTCGAGATATGCCAATAATTTAGATACTTAGCGTCTCCTTTTGGAGAGGCTCTTCCTCACACCTGGGCGTTTGGAGGGTTTATGAAGCGACTCTGGAGATCCGTTTTTATTTTAGCGCTGTGTTTGGGAGCAGTTGTTTACATGCGAGTTTATTTGAAAGATCAAATGGACATTGCGTCAGTCCAGTCTGAGAACGACGAGAGTGAAGCTAGTGTTTACTCGCCTTAATGGTAGATGTGGAGGAGCCATCGATTTTGGTTCTCAGACATCACAATTTATACGTTCAGCAATCCAGATTGACTGATTCGATTGAACGCCTGTAGGTCCTTCATAAGACCAACAAAATCTGCTTTGACAATGCGCAGGCCAAATCCGGATTTTGATGTTGTTTTGACTAGTTTTATAGCATCGCCATAATTGCCCATAACTTTGATAGCCCCGTCCCAGTCCTGAGGAATGAGTCCAAGGGCTTTGGCTTCTTCAAGAATCTCTTCGTAGGTACATGTGTACTGGTCATAGGGTGCCTTTGAACCTAGTTTATGAAGAACTCGAAGGATCTCCATATTCTTAGCAGGTATCGCTGTAAGGCCAGGGTTCGCATTTGTAAAATTCATTGCAAAGTCAGTAAATTGTCGAAGTGCCCCGCGGTTTGCCAGTACTAGGATCTGGTTTTTATACTGATCCAATTTAGTTGTAATCACCTGCTCTTGTGTCAGTAAATCCAGCAGGGAATTAACTCTTGCCTGAGATTCGCCAAACAACTGTGTCAGCGCTCCACTTGCTACCTTTCTATCGAGGCACCATTCTTTACCGTCTTTGCTTCCATCTCTGTGCCAAAGCAGCTCTAGTACGTTTAACATTCGCAAAACTGGTTGAAACGGGCTAACTGCGGCCCCTGATTTAGCGGGGGGCGCTGCAGCAGGTTGGCCAGTAGACGCTCCCGCTCCTGCATTGTTGGTTTCAATTTGTTTAAGCCGATCATTGGTTGAACGAAGCCTTCCAGATAGAGCTGACATCAGCCCAACAAACCATTTTGGAATTTGTTTCATTAGCTTGGAAAAATCATCGAGAGTTACTAACGTGACTTCACAATCAGTACCTGCTTTCACGCTGGCACTTCTAGGCTGGCGATCAAAAAGCGCCATTTCGCCGATCATGCCACCTTCACTGACCTTTGCCAGGACAACTTCTTTTCCAGATTGCTCCAGATAGACGACAAGCTCACCTTTGCGAACGATGTACATTCCATCGGCCGCATCGCCAGCTTTAAATACGATCTGGCCTGATTTAAGGATTTTATTAACGCCTGCCAATCGCCTATTCCTTCGTTGATGATTCTAAAAATAGATTAGGTCTAGGGTCTGGATCGGCAAAATCTAAAGATTATTGAGGTAGCAATAGGCAGGGGTTTATAGAAAACTCATATAATTAAATAAATTCAGGCACTTAAGACGAAGAATCAAATAGGAAAATTGAACCGATTCTTACTTTAAGACGGGAATATCGCCTGGATTCTTTAAAATTTTGAACTTAGTCAGCATTGGTTTGCCTTGATATGGACCAGAATCAACTGGCGATGGACCACCGAATGAAAAGATTTCTGGAACCTGATTGACGACTTTAAAATTGAACGTCATTGGTAAAACAAACTGTCGAACTAACCAAGAAGCGGCAGTAACATTGATGGTGACGATTTCATTTTTGATTGCCCCATTGGATGACGCCTCAAATCGAAAACGATCAGCTTTCGATGGGATAAATATCGATAAATCAATGTGCTTTTTGGTGTTCATAAGGATTTTCCAGGAACTCATGATTGCCTGAGCCAATGTCTTTCCGACTAAATCGCCTTGTTTCCAGTCTGCTGTTAAATTTTCTTGTTTCACATTGGTTTTCTCAATATGGCTGATTGACAGTTTACCTTTGTTTGACGTGAGAGTAATTTTTTGGCC
>JAPLFV010000207.1 GCA_026390495.1 Pseudomonadota bacterium
AATCTACTTGCGGGCATACCAGATTCCTTTCTTCATGGTTCATTAGTTTTTGTTGTTACTAACCAATGTACCTGAAAAAGTTTCTGACTATGCCTTTGCTTATTTTAGAGGCGGATTACCCACCATGGAATGACAAGAACCTGCGATCGTCGCTCGGTCATGGACCAATTGTCCACTCCCTCGCGCCGATCTTTGTCCGCCTTGTCTAAAACGAAAATCTGCGGCGTCTGGTTTTGAATCTCTTCATTTTGTATTGCGTTGGACTGCGATCACCGCTCGGTCATGGACCAAGTGTCCACTCCCTCGCGCTGATCTTTGTCCGCCTTGTCTAAAACGAAAATCTGCGGCGTCTGGTTTTGAATTTTTTCATTTTATCCCGGATCCGAAATTTTGAGGGCAAAACTTCTTTCGCACGTTAAATCCTGCAATTTTTTTGCTCGGGTTTAGCTGCAAGATGGCATTGGTGCGTTTTTTTGGTGGAGCTACTCCTTTATGCCCCAAATTTTTATTGTGCGATGATCGTTGCACTATCAAGTAGCTGCCGAAGAGGCTTATCAACTTGCAATTCGGCCAAGCGAAGACTTGAGGCTCCTTTGCCATGACAGAGTTCCTATTTTGGTTTTGTTTTGCGACAACCAAAGTAGCGAGATCTATTTTTTTGTCAAGTCACCACAAAGCTAAAGCCTGTGGATAAATTTTCAGTTTGGGTGAAGCGACACTGTCCGCCGAAAAATGTTGATGGGACTGGCGTCTGTTAGAATTGTTTTAAAATCTTTTTCCGATTCAGGCTTTATTGAATTATAAAACCAATCAATTCTGACAGTGATACAATTAGGCCTTTTTCTAAAAATTAGAACTTAATGCGCTAGTTTTTTTGCAATCTGTACTGACACCATTGATTATTTGCTACAACTTTTTTAAATGTGGTGCGGTCAACGATCTGCACAATGAGGTGATTTTGTCCATCTTTTTGGAAATAACATGATTTGCCTGCGCAAGAATATGGAATCTCAGTCCCATTGTCTGTTTCCAATAATAGTGCCTTTGAAGAGGCAAATGTCACAGTAAAGACGCTGCTGGTGCACCCCGATGCCGAATATGTGCCTAAGCGAAGGGGCGGTATATCTGTTTGAGAAGCATCGCAGGTAATCTTATTGTCTCCCAAAAAAATTGAACCACCGGCTGGTATATTAATGATGTCAGATAGTGCATTAGTTGCGAACATACAAATCGCTAAAGTACCAAAAATATTGCGTTTCATTTATTCTCCTTAAGATTGATCAATTGAGTCCTTTGACATTCAAAGCGCAGTTGCAAATTGCGTGCCAAAGATTCTATTAGATTCTCAATTCTAAAAGTTGGGGTTCATTGTAGAATGGTCAACTTATGTCAGCAAATTCGATGCCAGCCTACTTGGACGGGTCAGTATATCAACGGAAGTCTAATGGCCTTTGCAAAGCGAATTACCTTCGATTTAGCGAGGATTGTGAGATAGCGCATGTGAGCGGTCGCAAAAGCGGTAATGAGGCCGTAAGGCTGTTTGGCCAAAAGTTTTAGGCAAGGATAATGTTTTAGATCAAAGCCGTATTTGTCCTCTTTTAGTACGTTTTCAGCATTGCCACGACCGCGGTAAAACAGGATGGATTCCTGTGGCGACATGTCACTGTAAGGTATACTAGTGACAAATGCATAGTAGTCGTAGCGCGCTAAGTCAAACAGTGGAGTTGAGTTTAAAATATTTTTCTGATTCAGGTAATAGCTGGTCTTCCCTTACCAGCTATCAATTTATTGTTTCATTACGGATTTTTCTTCTCTGCAACACCTTGCAAACCATTTAACTCGTAACTAAAGATTAAGCTAGACCGAGCATCACTATAAATCATTGAGCTAGCGGCACTACATTTTAGTTTCGCGTTTGGTAAATCGACATCTACTGGTGCGCCATAAGTTTGTGTCGACTGGTTTAGCAATGCCTTGACTATTTTACCTGATGCCAGACAAGCATATAGGCGTTTTGCTCCACCCGAACTTGCAAGTGCAAATGATCGAATTGGTTCAGGTGCTTGAAATACGTCACTGACGATATCGTTTGATGTTTGACTCATAGAGGAAACGGAAAATCCAACTAATCGAGATGGGATTGGATAAGTGTTATTAACGACTACAATCCATTTATTTGAACTGACATCAAATTGCGCCTGCGGAGTTCGTGCGGATCCAGGATAGAGCCCATTGCAATCCAGTCTTCTAGTTCCTGTTGGGCATAGATAGTTAGAAGGGTCAAATGGATACATGTTTGCCTGAGTGGTCTCATTTGGAGATTCTGCATTGGGCTTTGAGAGTACTGGTTTCGCTACTGAGGTAGGGTCATTAACGTCCATTTGGTAAAGGCGGCCATTTCCCATAGCTAATTTTGGACGAAGATATTGCGACGTGCTAAAGAGAATTTTAGTTCCGTTCATTCCGAGTACCTGGCTGCCGTAACCACCTATAGGAGGTAGAGTTGCGTAAACTTGTTCCCAGATTCCAGTGGAACTATTGATTCTATATGGCATCTGATTTTGCCACTTCATCATATAAATATTACCATTGGATTGGTCAATTTGAAACGCAGCGTTTTGAGCATCGCCACCAAAGCTAAGACTGTTATTCTTGGCGGGAACGTTGATCGGAGAGACTGCACTGACACCATTGCCTGCGACACTATCAATAATGCCATTTTCTGTAAATCCTCGAAGCCTAAACGCTTCGATATCGCTAACTACAAATTTTGGATTTGCTGAGCTTCTTGGATAGACGTCCATGGCTGTTACTTGCTTAAACCTTGCGCTGAGTGGGTTGCGTCCGTCTCCGGCTGCTTTAGATTCTCCAGCGATCGTCAGGATTTTGCCGTTGTCTTGTATAACTCTGACGACATCATTGTCCATAAGATAGACCTGATCTTGCGCATCAACGAAAATGGCACTCAAATTTAAAGCACAGTTTAAAGCATCTACGCCATCGTCGCATTCTCCAGTAGCACCACTTTTCGATCGGTCATTGCCAACAACTAATCCAGCAATCCATGTCCATTGGGTTCCATCAAGTCTAAAAACAAAGTCGTTTCTATCAGCATTACCATGCATCCTTGCATATAACTTGCCACTTAAGCTTTGGAAATACCGAACGTAGGTACCCTCTCTTGTTCCGTCGTTTACTGGTAGACCTTGATAGACTACACCACGATATACTAGGTTGGGCAGTGCAGGAATGGTTGTTGATGGGCTTAAAGGCGCCTGTCCTAAATTATTCGGACTGAGAGGTATGGTCGCGAAGTTTTGATTGAATACACTATTGCCATTGAACCAGCAATCTGGCTCGGTTAAAATCGTCTGGCCCATAGGAGTAACTAGTGGATAAACGCCACTCAATTGATTTTGGCTATTGAATGTAAAGGCAGCAGAGACTAACCTGCAATGCTCAATTGGAAACAGGTCTGGCTTGACAGGCGGAGCTGGGTTGATTGGAGCATTGTCGTTTGGATACATAGTCCAAAGATCTGCTTGACCAGCAAAATTGAATGTTTCAACCTGATAGTTTTCCGAATAAATTGCGCGACTAATGTTGTTTCCATCAATTGATCCAGCAAGATTACTTTGAGATTGAAAGTAAATGTCCCCATTTGGAGCGACAAAAAAGACTCCATTTGATGAAAGAGGATTGATTTTTATACTAGTCGGTGATGCCTTTGGGGAATTTGCGACATGATAAGTGGTGCCTCCGCCAATCAAAGTAGTCAGGACGGGAGTCTGGGCAGATACATCGAGCTTTTCTATTCGGTCTCTTTCGTAAATGAGTATGTTATCGTTTTTGTCCAAAGCGATTTTAGTAGGTGTACGACTTGTAATCGAACTAGACAGCTCGTGTAACTTCAGCGCTCCATCAAGAGGATCTACAACCAGCAGACCTCTTTGGTCTAAGATAAAGATACGCCCCGATGGGTGAACGACTAGATTTTGAGTTCCAATAGGATCTAAAACCGCTGCAGTGGAAGTACTTCCTAAGCCTGTTTCTGTATTCCCAGCCAAAAAAGTAAACCCCGTCAAATTTAGAGCATTGGTTTGACCAAATGCGACGGCATTATCGGCATCTTCGGCAATAATTCTAAAGCGAAGGAATTTTTGATTGTCAATCGTTGATGGTAAAGTGAATTTTAAGCAGCCAAAATATTGAGATTCTACATCCGGTAGAGCGTTAGCCGGTCTGATACTCGTGGTTCCTGATAGGGTACAAGTCGTGGTGCCTCCGGATCTGATTTTGGGGTCAAAAGTTGATCCAATCTCAGTAAAGATACTGTCGTCGGTCGAATAGGCTAGCTTCAAAGGAAGAAGACCATTTGGATTAGTTGTTGTTATTTTCCAGCGAATATAGACGTTCCTTGGATTGCTAGCACTTGGGTTCGTGTTTGATTCCGTGGGATCTAGTTGGCTTTCGCTATAGGTAGCAAACAAATTGGAGATCGCAGGTGGTAGAATAGGATTGTATCTGACAATAACTGGCTGTGCAAAATTAGGGGAAAATTTTCCCGCAGCATCCTTGATCCAGGCGTTTACTCTATAGTCTCCTGGTACGAAAGGAAGCGTTAAAGGTAAATCAACGAGATTTACGGATTTTGCCTGCTTAGCTGGATCCAAGGTGCGCCAGCATCGATCATTTTGATCCACGGGTGATGGGACTTGGGCTGTTATGATAGGAACATATTTAGCACAGTAAGCTTGAATGGGAGAAAGACTATCAGATCCAGTTATTGACAGGTTTACGAAATTGACTTTTGTGACTAAGGTTCCCGTCTGATATTGACTGCTTGCTTCTCGCCCCTTAACGGTCAGAGCTGAGACCACTGGTCTGGAGTCATCCCATGTTAGTGTTTGACTAACGGGTAATGAATCATTTCCCGCCCTATCCCTAGCAATCATTGAAATGATATATTTAGATCCAGAAACCAATGACGCATTCGGCAGATTAAACGTAAACCTGTTGGAGCTCACATTTGGTAATACTGTCGGTGGTACCACTACCGTTGATCCCACTTTCACAGTGGCAGTTACTGCCAAGAGTGCCACCGCCGGAGCTGTTGTCACTCTGCCATCGTTTATGCTGACATTAGGTTGGCATTTGTCTGGCCCGCAATAGGACCCGGTATTCGGAGCAGTTAGATAGGTCTCCACGGGAGACGCCAATGAGAAAGTTACGACAGGTAATATTGTCGATCTAGTCCACTGTACGCTGTTAAAGAGAATTGATCCGTCTGGATTTGATGCCCAGTTTCCTGCTGTATCACCACCGACTGCACAAATCATAAGTCGAGCGTTTTGAGAAACTGTGTTTGTGATGGGAGTATTGATAGCAACATTGCTGGAATATCCATTTATATCGCCACAAACAGAAGCGACAGTCGCAGGGCTACTTGGTACAACCGCTATTTTATATCGATAGACAGTCACATCCGCTTGTCCCGAGACTGTCACATTTAAATTTGAGACGTTGCTTGGATCTTGCGGTACATTGCTAAAGGAAACAGTAAGTGGATTTGTGTTGATCTCAAATCTATATCCATTGTTAGACGCCTGAGTCACGTTTTTTGCCGCATCGATGGCTTGAACGCAAATGAAATAGACTCCACCATGTGTGAATTTCTGCGCGAATTTAAAACTAGTTCCTGCAATTCCGTTTTGTTCGCGAACGATATTGCTACAAGCTGAATCAGATGCAACCTTTAAGTTATAGGAGGCACCTGCTTCAGACTGACTCCAGGAAATTTCAGGATCTTCGACTTTTGATATGCTAAAGGGACGATTTATGTTGAACGCACCTGGGGGTGCGGAATCAATTGAAAAGGTGATTCCATTATTTGAGGCAATTGTTTTGTTGCCAGCAAGATCAGATGAGTTAGCACATAAAAAATATTTTCCGTCAGGAAGCCTTTCGATCTTAACTGAATTTACCTTTTGCACAGAATGCGATTGGATTGGTTCTCGACAGTCAGCACTGTTGCTAACTATTATATTATATGTGTTTGCATCATCTGAGGACGTCCAGCTTACTGTGCTGGGTGTTTGATTGTAAAGTGGAAGGATTCCGACAAGGGAGAAATCTCCAGGAGCCAAGGTATCTTTAATCCAAGAAAATGTTGTCGGCGTCGCTTGGTCCGCATATCCTTCTTCAACACCTATGACACATAGTGTCTTTGGTCCATCAGCGCCTAAGGTATCAGAAATCAAAGTTTTAGAATCAGTATTAGTAGAATATTTTGCCTCTTTGCAGGAACCATTACTTTCTACAAGAGCGTATCTATAGGCAGAAACATTCTCAACTTTAACGCCTAAGGATTTAGTGTTGGACGGATTTCCGGGTAGATTGACCAACCTGGCGCCGACCTGCCCATTAGCATCCATTTCCTTGAGTACATTATAGGAGTTGGACTTAAATTTCACGTCTGAACAACTGTTTGCTAAAGCTGTAATGACGAACAGTTTAATCGCTATTTTAAAATTATGTCCCATTTTTCAATTCCCCAGTCATAAGTGACTACTAGGGTATCGGATATGGGAGGAAGATCTTTATAGATTTTTATTAAATGCTAAAAAATATAATAATTACTTTAACTTAAAAGTTCAAGTACCGTGCCGATTTAAGATTTTACGAAGAGATGAATTTCTGGTTGGCGGGGGTTCGCTATAAGATAAGGCGCAATCTCAAGGCATGTGTTATTGCAGAAACGATTTAAAGAAGGTTTAAATCGCTTTTTTTGGAAGCGTATTCTTTGCTGGTTCAACAGCTGTCGCAGCCTTTTTCTCTGTCGAAGGTTTGCTAACTGTCTTCTTCTCATTGACCTTTTGGATAAATCGTCTCAGTGCATGTAACTTGGCAGGTTTCAAAATCCAACCCTTGACCCCAGATTTTTTTGCCTTCTGAATTGCTTCAGGATTTTTCTCTTCACTCAGCACTATTACCGGGATGTGTTTCATTTGCTCATTTACATTGACAGCTTGAATCAAGCCATAGCCGTCTAATACGGGCATATTGACTTCGGTCAAAACTAACTTTACATCAAGATTTCTGCGTAAAACTGTCAAACCGTCATCACCATTTTTTGCTTCAATGACTTCGCAGCCCTCAGCTTCTAATAGCGATTTGACCTGGCCCCTATGGGTCATTGATGGATCAACAATCAGAACCTTCCAAGATTTCCCTCGTTGTTTATCGAACATTCGAACAGCTTTATCTGGTCGAACCAGACCAGAAACTTCAGCTTTTTTATAGAGAACTTGAGCCATGGCTCGATTTTCTTCGGTATCTTCAAATTCTTTTGAAATGATTTCGGCCAAGGAAAATTGGGCAACGGTACTTCCAGATTTAGCAGCTTTGCCCCACCATTTGGCTGCTTCTTGGGGGTCTGCTTTTGGAACGTCCAACCCTAATTCATATAAAAGGCCGAGTGCAGATTGGGCTTCGATATCGCCCGATTCGGCTCTCTTCTTTAGCTCTTTAACAGATTCTTTTTTTTTGGGTCCTGATTTGTTCATAGACCTTATTATAGCAATGTTTACTGGTTCCGTTCAAATCTCAATAGGTAGACGTCTGAGGGCACACCTTTAAATGGAACAGTCCAAGGTTCGAGAATCTCTACCCAACCGTCCCCTTTCATATGATTTACAAAATTTTGAATATAAGGACGTCCTGGGTCTGTCACGATAACTTTAGTGTTTTGATGAGCGAGAAATGTGCAGATTGATGCAAAATATTTGGGGTGATAACTCTCATATAGGATGTCACTGCCTACAATGAAATCAAATTTA
>JAPLFV010000310.1:0-2738 GCA_026390495.1 Pseudomonadota bacterium
TTCTGAGCAAAGCGAAGAATCTTAGATGTTTCGCTCCGCTCAACATGACGGGGATTTTCTGAATTGTACCTCGTCATTCTGCGCAAAAAGCTCGTCATTCTGAGCAAAGCGAAGAATCTTAGATGTTTCGCTCCGCTCAACATGACGGGGATTTTCTGAATTGTACCTCGTCATTCTGCGCAAAAAGCTCGTCATTCTGAGCAAAGCGAAGAATCTAATTCACTCCAGCTCGGATTTAGCGAGTTAATCAAGGCCTCTTTTTTAGCTCTGGTTTTACCCTTCAATTGTTTTTCTCGTGCTATAGCATTTTCTATGTGGTCAAATTGTTCATAGTAGACCAATTTATGAAGATGATATTTTGACGTAAATCCAGGGATCAAGTGATTGCGATGCTCAAATAGACGCTTTTCAAGACTAGAAGTAACGCCAATGTAGAGCACGCTATTGTTTCGATTTGTTAAGATATAAATATAACTCTGTTTAATCATTCTTTCCCCCTTTTTGAACAAATTAGACATTTATTACTACTAAGAGAAAGTGACATTTGGTAAAAAGAAAATTTGATTTAGAATTACTGGATCCTTCGCTTCGCTCAGGATGACGTGTCTGCGAATGACGTGTCTGCGAATGACGTGTCTGCGAATGACGTGTCTGCGAATGACGTGTCTGCGAATGACGTGTCTTAGGGCCTGGTAATTGATTTCAGAGGAATCAAAAGTAAGGGCATCAAAAATGTTAGCGCCAAAAATAGGATGGAGTTTTCAAATGGAAACACCCCGCCCATGGTGCATCCCAGAGGAAGTTTTGAGTGAGAGCTTCCAACAGGGTAGAGCCTTGCAATGGCTGCTTCATCGTCAACTGCCAATGCAAAAGAGTTTTCATCAAGTTTGTAAGACATAATGGATTCACCCACCAACGAATGACCAAGTCCAAGACAATGACCTAGTTCATGCAAAGTTGTTTTTGCTAATCCTTCCCAGTCTAATGCGTAGCTATCCGCAATATGAATAGAGCAATGGACAGGGTCGTTCTCGTCCATTTGATCGAATTCAGCATAGCCGGCCGCAGTCTCACCGCCCGCGATGGATTCAGTGAAGTTTATGGTGATATCAGCATCTTCATTTGATCCTGCAATTCTAAGTCGAACATAACTTTTAGGAACTTGACTCCAGGTATTTGCTGCTTCTAAGGTCATTGATGTTAGATTGGTTAAACGCGACAAGTTGTCTGCTTTGATAGCAATGGATAAAGTGGGATTTTCTTCGTTGATGTTCCATCTCAATAGCTTTCCGCCAAAATCCACAGGTGTCGGATATGCCGAGGCCTGTAAGCTAAATAGAATTGCAATAGCAAATGTTAAAGCGGGATGCCAACGCCAATCCATATGGGGTAACTCCAAGTGTTAGGTCTTAAGTGTCCAAAGATCAAGTGAGTCGCAAAATCGATTCGAAGAAACGGCACGTACCTTGGTGGGTCCATGGGCAACCAGATCGGAAGAATAGGAATTTGAGCGCCCCATAAAAATTCGCCGTAGACTCCGGCAAGAGACGATCCAACTCCAGTTTGTACAAAGAATTTCCAAAAGCAATCTTCACACAAATCAAATCGAATATCGTAGCCTCCACCAAAGAGAGGCTGACTCCCAACTGTAAGGCTGCGATTGAGATAAAGGTGGAACTCTCTAGAGTTCTTCATAAGCCTAACAACATGGACATCTTGCCCTCCGGCATTTGGGGCGTAAGCTCCTGAGGAATATGAGAGAAAGTATGGTGTTTCATCCTTCGAATAACCATTGGTTGGCGCTAGGATGAGAAAATAGAAAAGGACAGAGATAATGCGTGTCATAGGAATGTACCTACTTGTCGCGATAGCGACAGGTAGTATGTTGTTAATGGCCAAACGACTTTCGCTTCGGTTTGGTTTTTGTCACCACGTCCTGTGTGAAGCGAGTGCCCAATTCGCAACTCTCCCAAAAAGGATGTGAGAGAAGCCTCCATGGAGCAACTAAGGATATCAAGGCGATATCCATTTCTTCTTTTAACCTCACTGTCATCGGTAACTTCCTTGATGTAACCCCATGATTGACCGGCCCCTAGGAATCCGTGAATTGCAAAAACACTCTTTTTAAAGAAAGTCGCTCCAGTGTCTGCGAATGCAACAAAATCCTGATCAGAATAACCAGCAGAAACAAATTTTGGTCTTTCAAGATAGTTAGCTCGAATCACCCAAGAATTATAAACCTGAAGGTCCAAAGACCCACCGTACATCAGGTGATAGTATTGACTTGATGGTTGCTGGAGAAGGCCGATGAAGGCTGTTGGTCTAATTCCAAGTGATTTTGATTCACCTGCAAATACTGCTGGAGCTAATAGAATAAACTGTAGTGGCATTGTCATGAAAATTTTGATGCCCAATCTCATGCTCAGCCACCTTCGATATGCCCTCGTTAAATGCACCAAAATGAGCAAGGTCGATAAAATTCAAATCGAAATGTCGGCCCAAAAAGGCCGCGATAGTAAACCAAACCCTACGTTCTATTCTAGCATTGAAACACTGACTCTAGAAAAGTCAGACCAATAAAAACCTGAAGACTAACCTCCAAAAATGTGGTTAGTGCCATTTACGTCGGGTTGGATTTTGAAAAAAATCTGTCCAAAATGGTTAGTATTCTGGCGTTTTATTCTAAATTTAGGTGGAAATTAATTCTTTTGTGTCAACTTAAAGAGTTGGTCTCCAAG
>JAPLFV010000310.1:2763-8052 GCA_026390495.1 Pseudomonadota bacterium
CAAATACTATTCAACTGAGGTTGGTCTATTCTGCTCGGCCTCAAGAGAATCCAATGGGTCATTTGATTCGCAAAGGTAACGAGTTCATTGATACCAAATTGTTTGGTGGAACTATTGAAAGTGTGATGCTTCGAAGCAGCATCAGCAACGTAGATTGGTAAGCCCCATATCGACGCACCGATTTCACCCAATACACAGTGGTCTAAACTGTGATTATTTTTTTCTGCCACCTGCCAGGTGGAAAGTGTTTTTGGCTCTGATACATCGCTTTGAATGATATCAGCTACGTCAGGAAAACTAATAGCACCTACAAATTTTCCGATATTGCAAAGCGATGCTGCCAAAAATAATTCGTCTCTATTGACCTGGATTTTAAGGTGATTTGCAGTGGCTTCGGCCACTCCACCCATCAAAAATGATTCACGCCAGAAGTCATCAATGTTGAATACTTTTGTTTCACTCTTGAAAGATTGGAGTGATGATGTCAATACGAGATCTTCAAGCGTTTTTTTTCCAACGTACATTGCCGCATGCTCAATGCTTTCAATTTTTTTCTTATCCCCAGGGCTTCTATTTGATTTCAAATTATTGGCAATGGTCAAAATGCTCGCTGCAATAAGGGGGTCACGCCTAAGTTGTTTTGCTAGAACAGAAATCTCAATTTCAGGTATTTGAAGTGACTGCTGCAATTTCATTACCGTGGATGAAATTCGTGGCAAGTTGTTGAGGGCTGGAAGAGAGTTGAAGATGCTGGCTGCGTTCTTGGACATTCCCTTAGAGGGATTGTACCAGTCATATTTGCCAGACTTAAGCATGAGGGTAGACCCACAATTGCAGTTGAACCACAGATTCTTGGCTTCACAAAGGCGCCAGCGAGACGTTCCTTGATAAAAATCTTCAGCTTTTCTATATGCGCGTTTACACGTCGAACAAATTTTCTCTTGAATGTCTGTCATTAAGATTTCCTGTTTTTCAATTCTCGACGAAGAATTTTACCAACATTTGACTTTGGAAGTGAATCTAGAAATTCAATTTTTCGAGGTATTTTATAACCAGTCATGTTTTCTTTGCAGTGAGCTTTTACTTCTTCAATTGAAAGCGAAGGATCTTTAGGGACTATAAACGCTCGAACAAATTCGTTACCTCCGATTTCACCCCCACCTACTACGGCTGCCTCTAATATCTTGGGATGCTTAGCAAGAATTTCTTCAATTTCATTCGGATAGACATTAAATCCACTGACTAGAATCATATCTTTCTTTCGATCAACGATAAAAAAGTATCCACGCTCATCCATGCGCGCAATATCACCCGTCCATAGCCAGCCATCTTTCAATACAAGGGCTGACTGCTCCGGTTGATTCCAATAGCCCTTCATCACTTGCGGCCCTGAAATCAAAAGCTCTCCTTGTTCACCGAAGTTCAATTGGTTACCTGCATCATCAACAATCTTTGCCAGTGTCGATGGTAGAGGGATTCCGATCGACCCAACGGGAGTGTCAAGTTTGATAGGATTGACATGGGTTACTGGGCTTGCCTCCGTTAGGCCAAAACCTTCCGTAATTTTCGTACCGGTAATAGCTTGAAATTCGGTATTCACACGGTCTTGAAGCGCCATTCCGCCCGCAATGGCAACTTTTAAAGTGCGAGGCTTAAGACTTTTAAACTCTGGACTGTGATTGAGCGAATTGAACAAAGTATTCACACCAGTCATGACCGAAATGGGATACTTTTTAAAAGCTTCGACTACTTTTCCTATTGGGATTGGCTTGGGAATCAGGATCATATGATGGCCCATCGCAAAGAATGTTAGAAAATTTACACTCAAAGCAAACACGTGATAAAGAGGCAGAGCTGTCAAAACGACTTCATTCCCAGGCGTGAGCACTGGTTTAGTGACTTCTCGAATCTGAAACATGTTTGCCAGAATATTTCTGTGAGTCAACATGGCACCTTTTGCATGGCCAGTTGTTCCTCCAGTGTATTGAAGCACTGCTGTATCATCAAGGACCGTAGGTACCGGTTTGAACAGTTTTGGGTCTGCTTTCAAACCCTCAGAGAAGCTAAAGCCCTTCAATCCGTGGGAAGGAACTTCGCCTTTCATTCTTAAAAAGATTTTTGTAGGTAATGCTTTCCACTTTGGTAGTTGATCAGCGATGCTCGTTAGAATGATGTGTTCTATTTTGGTTTCCTTGATAACTTCTTCCAATTTAGCAGCAATCATGTCCAGAACTATGACGGTCTTTGCCCCGCAATCTGCGAGTTGATGAAGCATTTCCGGTGGTGTGTACATGGGGTTTGTGTTTACACAAATGGCCCCAATTTGAAGAACGGCGAGTTCCGCGATAATAAATTGAAATGAATTCGGTAATATCAATGCAACACGATCACCTTTTTCAACCTTAATTGTATTTTGAAGGAAGCTTGCAAATGCATTGACTGATGTTTGGATTTCTCCGTAGGTAATTGTGACGCCTAGGCAGCTAGCAGCAGGCTGTTTTGCGTACTTCTTAAAAGCCGAAGAAACAGCATCACAAATTGATGTTAAACCACCAAACGAGATATCTGGGTTAACTCCCTTTTGATACTGAGAAATCCAAGGTGAATGGCTCATGGGTAGGTCTCGCTGATGGAAAAACATTAAATGGAGATTTCTAGCTTACTATTGTATCATATTGCGTGTATGAAGATCATTGGTTTGGGTCGAATTAGCGTTTGAAATTTTAAGATGTATGACGATAGTCACGATGCGCCGTCTATTTTTTGATCTATTAGGAAGTTAAAGTATGCTTACATGGACATTTAAGGCTCTACTTGTTTCGTTTTTCTATTTGAACTCGAACTTGATGTTTGCTGCTCAAGTACAAAATATGTCTAAGGATGATTTACGAAATTTACAATTAAAGATGAAGTCGGCCGCCCAACTTACAGTAGATTTTGTTCAGTACAAGTCGGTAAAAATTCGCCCAAAGCAGCGCACCAAAGTGATCGGTCGAGGCGTGTTTGCAAAACCATCTAAATTCAAATGGACCATCATTGAACCTAAAGCGGATTCATTGATTTTCGACGGTCAAAAATTGTTTAGTATTCAAGAAGATAAAAAAACAGCCACAAGTTTTAGTGCTGACGCTGATAGAGCACAGGAGATTAGAGAGGTAATTGATCTTGTTCTTGATTTTGATGCTTTGCTTGGTCGTTATGATGTGGCTGAAGCAACTAAAGAGTCAAACAAGGTCAATCTTCTCCTGAATCCGAAAAAGCCAGGTGCACTTACCAGCCTCAATGTGAGAGTTGACGCTGCAACGGCCATGGTTGAAATGGTAAAAATGACATTTACAAATAAAAATACAAGCGAGTTTGAATTTTCAAATCCAGATCGCTCGGCGCTGCCTAAAGATGCTTTTGCATTGCCTGCAGGATATAAGATTGTTCCGGGCTTATAGTGAATTTGGAAATGTTGGTATTCGTGGGTTTGAGATCCTTCGCTTTGCTCAGGATGACCACAGCTCAGGATGACCACAGCTCAGGATGACCACAGCTCAGGATGACCACAGCTCAGGATGACCACAGCTCAGGATGACCACAGCTCAGGATGACCACAGCTCAGGATGACCTCAATTTATGTCATCCTGAGCGAAGCGAAGGATCTGAGATCAGCAGATATGCGCCCGAATCATAAGTATTAATCCATTCAATTTGTACATTTCACAAAAGCTTTCTCGCTTAATCTCTGTAATCTAAAAGAAAATTATGTGTAAAGTTTTTGGTCACTTTGTCCGATAGACCCTGCAGTTGTCTGCTTTGTAGACATTTCAGGGGGAAAACTATGTCAGATCAACATGTTCGATGGGATGAATTCGATAAGATGCACGTCATTCGGCGTCTGCGCGAAGTTGTTGGCAAATGGTGGAAGGTTCAATTGAACTTCACCGATCAGAAGGGCCTACTTCGAGGAGTTCCAGAAGGCAAATTCTTTAATCCACTAAATCCAGTGTGCAGCGCCATTACAAGCGATGCCAAAGGGTTTGAAGGTTGTCGTGGAACTGTTAGACAATCTACGGTCAGCATGACGTCGTTTAAGGGGCATAAAGTCACAAGCTGTCATGCTGGGTTTTCAGCTGTTGCTGTGCCGATCCGCGTGAATGGTCAATTTGTTGGTACAGCTTTCGCTGATGGCTTTATCGTAGAAGAGAGCGCAGCAGCACAAAAAGCCGCGATCAAGTCTTATTTAGAGCGAGCATTTATGGGCCGTGAAAAAGACTTAGTAGCACACATTGAATCTCTCCCTGTACTTTCAGTTCGTGAAGTAGAATACCTGACTGAGTTAATTAATTTGGTGGTTGAAGAAATCGTCCTAACTCATAAATCTCTGAATGATCAAGAAGACACCGTTAAAGAATTATCTAAGCAGCTCACCAATCGCTACAGCTTTGGAAGCATGGTGGGCAAGTCAGCAGCTATGCAATCCATGTATAAGCTTTTGGAGCGAGTTGCTGATTCAGACGCGACGATTCTTATTCAAGGTGAAAATGGAACCGGTAAAGAACTGATTTCAAAAGCCCTTCACTTCAATAGCAAACGCAAAAAGAATAAGTTTATTGCGGTCAACTGCGGCGCCTTTAACGACAATCTTTTAGAGAGTGAACTGTTCGGTCATGCGAAGGGCTCTTTCACAGGCGCAATAAAAGACAAGAAAGGTTTCTTTGAGGAAGCAGATGGCGGAACATTGTTCCTCGATGAGATTGGCGAAACTAGTATGGCGATGCAGGTGAAACTTCTACGTGTATTGCAGGATGGAACCTTCAATCCAGTAGGCGCAAATCAAACTAGAAAAAGTAACGTGCGAGTGTTAGCAGCAACGAACCGAGACCTTGCCAAAATGGTTAAAGAAGGCACCTTCAGGGAAGATCTATTCTACCGGCTTAACGTGATTAATGTCACAGTTCCTGCTTTGCGAAATAGAAGTGAAGACATAAAAATTCTTTCGGACCACTTTTTGGCAAACTATTCCAAAGAAAGCAAAAAACCAGTAAAGCATCTTTCAACAAAGTGTTTCGAGAAAATGATGAACTTTCCATGGCCTGGTAACGTTAGGCAATTGGAAAATGAAATCGAACGATTGTGCGTACTATCGGGTGACGATATAGAGATTTCAGATGAATTCTTGTCGCAACCAATTCTTGATAACGGAAAGAAAGCCGGAGGGAATTTTAATCTCACTGGAAAGCTCCGCGATGCAATGGAAGAAGTTGAAAAGCAAATGATCGTTGATGGGCTAAACAAACATAG
>JAPLFV010000310.1:8081-14260 GCA_026390495.1 Pseudomonadota bacterium
TAAAGTCGCTAAGGAGCTCGGAATGAGCCGTGCGGGCTTGATTATGAAGATTGAAAAATATGGGCTTGATAAACGAACTGGTTGAGGTCATTTGACAACAATAGATTTAAACAGCCCCTAAACGGCATGAGCGGTTTAGGGGCTGTTTGATTAGGTAGAGTTCAAGTATATATTTGTCGTTACTCGACGGATAAGTCGCTGGCTTCGGCCACAGCTGGGACTTAATTGATCGCTTTTTTTACATCGGCATCATTTGTGAAAGGAAGTATATCGGCATTGCTAGACGCTTGTTTGCGCAAGATGCGGTCCAAGTGAACGGATTCGTCGAACTCTTCTAAAGACAAAATGCCTTTTTCATCAAACATTTTCCTCAATGTGACAAAGACTTCTTGATAATATGTGTTCTCTTTTTCAATCAGGTCCATGCGGTGCTTGACTCTGTAGATTTCAGTTCCTAACTCGAGAACAGTCCGTTCCAACAGGTCCAACTTTGACGACATAGACGCACTCCTTTTGACACCTTTAGTTTGTAAGAAAGCCCTAAAGTGGTTTCGGAGCGATTGATTGATTATTGAGAGATGAGGCAATATCCAAAAATTTGACGCAAATGTAACCTATGATATTGGCAGGAAAATATACTTAGTCTATGCCTCGGTATAAGACTTGAAAGGCCTCAGGCTCTAGCAGATTGAGCTCATCTAGGTGATTCTTAGTTTCTATTTCACTAAGCTCTGGTTCGTTGCCATAGATGTTGGAAACATGGAAAATCTGCAATTTTTTAGCTTTTAATAAAGTAGCTATGATAGCCGCGTGGCGCGTTGTTAAGTGCTTCTTTTGAAGCGCTCGATCCTCGTGCTCATGCCGATAATTGGTTTCACAGATTAGAACGTCACAAGATTGAAATGATCTGGAGATTTTCTCAAGATTGGCTTTAGAAAAGGCAATATCAGTAAGATAAATAATCTTCTTACCAATTTTTGGAATCAAAATCTGTTTTGCCAAATCATCTCCATTCCAGACCGCCTGATCGGAAATTTTTATTGGGCCAATCAATTCATTATTGGAGAATTTCTTCTGCAAATCTCCAATCCAAGGACCGGGTATAAGTCCCAATTCCTCAAGTTTAAGAGTCGATACTGTTTGGCTATCAGGCATTTTGAGAGCAAACCCACAGACAGAAGTCCCGTGATCAAGTATTGTCGCAAAAATTTCAAAGCGTAGGTGATTCAATGGAATTTTAACACCTGAAGCACCGGTGGGAGGGGCAAAGTCGTTCACTTTAGACAGACAAAAGCCAAGATCGTTTGAGAGCTCATATTCAGATACATGCAAATCATCATGAACTTCGAAAATTCTATAGTTAATTTGACCAGGCTCTAAAAGATTCCAGGTATAGGCTAGAATTTTGCTTCGTACTTGGGCTGCAATTCCTGAGGGTCCAATAACCGTAATTTTTCTAAAATGTGGAATGTGAACTCGGATAATACGATCAAAACCGATGAAATGATCAACATGGGTGTGCGAAATACAGACCGTTTGAATCTTGAGAATATCTTTGTTCGAAAGTGAATTGAGTTCACCAGTGTCAAAAAGAATGCTTTCGCCCAATTGCGGCAAATTGACACAAACAGAAGGATCTCCTGCAATTCCATTGACTAGATTTATAGTATAGCTAGAGGCCATTATGATTCCGTTTTAATTTTGAAACAAATCAGTTCGGCAATTAGAAAGCGCAGGAAGTTGAGCTCTCCAATGTACAATTTGTTCCTTTGATATTTGCGCAGTGATAACTCCGGTGCGATTTCCTGTATCAGCAACGATATTGCCCCACGGATCTATCACGACCGCGTGACCGAAGCTTGCTTTTCCTGGTTGATGAACACCAACTTGGTTAGCTGCAATCACATAGCAAAGATTCTCCACTGCTCGCGCACGATTTAGCAAGTGCCAATGGTAGGTCCCAGTTTGCAGTGTAAAAGCTGAAGGAATGGCAAACAAGTCGATAGGCGTCTTTGAAGCCATGCGTCTAAACATCTCAGGAAATCTTAGATCGTAACAGGTAGCAAGTCCAACACGCCACCCCTCGAGATCAAATACAGAATAGTCATTTCCTGATTCGTAACCATCGGATTCACAATAGAGCTTTTGACCCTCTGACGAGATTAAATTGAAGAGGTGGAGTTTGCGATATTTGGCAACGAGATCTCCAACGCGATCAAAAACATATTGGGTATTGTAGACTTTCTTTGAATGTACAGTTTTTTCTGGAGCAGAACCTGCAAAAATCACGACTTTATGTTTTTGAGCAATACTGCGTAAAAGCTCGTTAAGTGGCCCATCTTCTCCTTCTGCATTTTCAATCAATCGATCATAGGGACCGTGGTACGAAAACATTTCAGGAAGAAAAATCCACTCTGCGCCCCGATGAATACTTTCATGAATAAATTTTGTCGCGTTATCAATATTTAATTTTTTATCAGGAGTCGCTGTGACACTGCAAAGTGCAACCTGAATCTCTGGTTTATTGGAAAGTGTCATTCATAGCTCCGGTAACATGATATTTCGGTCAACATCCATCAACACAGTCATCAATGCAACTCGCGTCCACATACCATTGCGCTCTTGACGCCAGTATTTTGCTCTTGGATCATTATCAATTTTTGAGTCTAGTTCATCGCGCCTTGGGAGCGGGTGCATGATCACGCAATGATCTTTTAGAATCTTTAAGTGAGATTCCTTTAAACAAAAATTTGAGTAGTCTACGGCCTTTGATTCACCAGAAACATCATATTCGTCTTGAATTCGGGTCATGTAAATGGCGTCTGCAGAAGCAATGGCATCTTTAAACTCAGTGGTTTCTATAAATTCAACTTTCTTTGTGCGAAGCATAGTTCTCAAATCATCTTCAATCTTGAATGCCTCGGGTGAGGCAAACAAAATTTTTGTACCGGGATACAAGGTGAGAAGCCTTGATAAGCTACGAACGGTTCGTCCTCTCTTAAGATCTCCGACCATGCAGATCGTCTTGCCTTCAATACCCCCAATATTTTTAAAACTTCTATCAAGGGTATAGATATCTAAAAGAGCTTGGGTCGGGTGTTCGTCGGGACCGCTGCCAGCGTTGATAATTGGAACGGGCCGATCAGTCTGGTCTAGTATTGACGCAATGTGATCACAGAGGCCTCTTACAGGTGATCTCATAATGATAATATCGACATAGGAAGAGAATGTTCTCAATGAATCGTCAATGGTCTCCCCTTTTCGCTCGGAGCTTGTGGATGTGTCGCGGATTTCGCTGGTTTTCATTCCGACGATCTGACTTGCAGACTGAAATGAAAGAAATGTTCGAGTTGAAGGTTGGGTAAAATAAAGCATGGCCCGTTTGTGACAAAGAAGGCTTTGGAGATACATAAGACCTTCTTTGGTTTTGTCAAAGCGCCGAATCGTCGTTGTCAATTGATTGAAATAGTCTAAAAAAGGCCGATCAAATTGTGACGCTGAAAGGATATGTTTTGGACGGACAATGTTTAAATGTTTGTTTCGCATGTTTTTGCCTCCAAAAATGGGAATTTAATTCAATAGTCAAAGAGTACTTGGCTCTCTCCGCTTCCCGAAATTAATGATCCAATATCGCAGGCGTTTAGGCCAAGCTGATTGCTGGCCTCAATGAAGCGTGCAGAATGATCGGCGTCGACAATGCAAATCATACCAGCACCTAGATTAAACACTGGTTCGACGTCCTTCAATTTAGCACCTGCATTATGGATGAACTGAGTTATCCATGAATCAGTTGGAAGCCTTGCAAAATCCACCTTTGCATTCAAATTTGAACCAATCACTCGAGGTAGGTTACCTGAAATCCCTCCCCCTGTGATATTCGCCGCAGCGTGAAAAGACCCCTCAAAGGATTCTGCTAAAGTGACAACCTCTGGATAGAGTTTAGTCGGTGTCATTAAATGGGAGATTGTTTTGGAATCAGCGAGCTTTGGATTTTCTTTCAACCATTTTCGAATCAAAGAATATCCATTGGAATGAAAGCCGCTGGATTGCCACGCGATAAGTCGATCACCTAGCTTCGTTTTATGGGGTCCCAATCGCTTTTCAGCATCCACGATGCCAACGACGAATCCTGCCAAATCAAAGTGCCCTTTTTCGTAGAGACCAGGCATCTCAGCAGTTTCACCGCCAAGTAAACCCATCTGACAATGCTTACAAGCATTCTGAATGGAAGTCAGTACGCGCTTGAACTGAGTTTCGGAGAGTACTCCCGTGGCGTAATAGTCCAAAAAAAACAGAGGCGTCGCGCCGATGGTGTAAAGATCATTGGCGCACATGGCGACTAGATCTTGGCCTAAATGATCGATCATATCGTGCTGCAGGCCAAGTAAAAGCTTAGTGCCAACGCCGTCTGTTGAGGCGACGAGTTGCGGCTGCTTCATCCCTTTAACATTTAGATCAAAGAGACCAGCAAATCCGCCGATGCCACTAGCAATGCGACCAAGTCCCTTTGGATGAATAAACTTTGAATTTCGATCCGCCAGCCAATCCGCAAGGGCATCACCACGCTCGGTATCTACACCGGCGTTTTTATAAGGATTCTCGGAATTAGTGGTCATAAATCCCTCGAAAGAGGAGACGATTTGCATTGATGTCAAAACTATACAAAATTCAGCGGATCAAGGTAATAGAAAAATTGAGTGACCCTATAAAAAATGTAAGGTGAGACCAGTAAGACGCTTATTAATGACTCCAAAGTGTTTAGAGTTAGTCACTGTTTAGAGTAAATGCATGCCTTGGGCAAATGAAACTTCTATCGCTGAAAAAGCGCTTGGAAAACAAATGAGATGTTGATTTGACTATGCCCTGATTGCTAACATTAAATCAGACTTTCATAAAGGTTCAAAAGAGAACAATGCGCAATATATTCTCTCAAAATATTATTGACTTCATGAAGAAGCCATTGGCATCTCTCGTTGTCTTGCTCGCGCTTTCTATTGGCGGATGCAAATTCCGAAATGAAACAGGGTCATCAAGTGACCTAAGTGCACTGACTCAGAACGATCTTAGGCAGAAGTATGGGATACGTGTTGTACCCGAAGTCGTGGCAGTGCCAAAGCTCGGAGCGTTCCCAGATAGCTTGTTTGGTTTGTATGATACAAGAACTATAGCAGAGTCTATCGTCTATCGGCTCCATTTGCTTTATGATGATATTCTCCCTGGTAGGCCTGTCATTGACGTGCAATGGATGAGTGAATCGTTCTTAGCAATGCGAATTAGATCCCAGGTCATTTTAAATAAAAATTTCTACAGAAAACTTGACCAAAAAGTGATGGAATCAGGAAGAGAGTCTAGAATTCAAATAGATAATTTCTTTACGTTTTTAAATCAGCATCAAACGAATACCTCTAGTGGAATATTGGATATTGAACGTCGTTTAAAAACAGAGTCATTTCTGGGTGACATAAAGATTCCCGTGAATGAAACGGCAAAGAAATTATTTCCAAAATATTCTTGGTTAAGCCTTAACAGCAGGATTTCAATTGGCCCAAAAAACAACGATGCCTCACAGTATGGCAACGTGATTGTTATTTTTCGCGACGAAGTCAAGTTTAGAGCAACACTAACAGTAGGTGATAGTTTAGATCATCTAAACTCATATCCGGACCCCTCTCAACGGCGGAATATTCAATCGACATTTTTTACGACCAATGCATCGTTTCGTGATCAAGATGATGGTTATTTGGAAAGTCAGATCTGGGGTGAATTGGATTTAAGAGATGTCAAACGTTTTTTGGTCGGCGCCGATCTTTCAACCGCAGATATTGATTTATTAAAGAAACTCGGATTGCCAATAAGACGATATGAGCTGGCGTTTGCCTCGGAGAGATGGACCATTAATGAAAGTGAAGAATTGTTTAATGGTGATCCAGTTGTCATGGGCCAGTTAGATCTACTTCGAAAAAATTCAAGAGTCTTTGCTGGCTTACCTGCCCCTTAATATCAGCAATTTAATGGATCCACTTTTGCGTGTCATCTTTTATTGTGCGAATTGAAAAGAAGGACAGACGATGAAGAGATTCTTGTTTTTGGTCGCTGGATTGATATCGTTTCAAACTAGTTATATTGTGAAAGCATCTTCCTGCGAAGAACAGTTTTATCAGAGGAAGGTGTTTTCCAGA
>JAPLFV010000222.1:0-23288 GCA_026390495.1 Pseudomonadota bacterium
ACTTTAGGAAAATAACGCCTAGAATAAATCTATTGAGTCCATTCAAAATATATATTTTTAAGAATTCTACTTCTGCCTTATACACTGATTATCGACAATTGGATCCACAGCCAGTTGTCGAGTCTGAGTGTCATTCCGATCGTCAATAAATGCAGTTGTCGAATCTATTCAAATCAAAGAAAAGGATGGGTCTACCAATGAAATTCTCTACCAAAGCAAACCTTGCGGCCTTTTTGTTAACACTTTCTGCCGATTTGGGGCATGCGCAAACGGTAAGTTCATACTTGGACAAGCTAAAGAATCGCGTTGAATATGCTATAGAACACGACACCCATATCATTCAATTTTCAAAAGGAAGTTCTGCAATCTCTACTTCTGAATTGCAAAAATTGCAGGATTATATTGGATTTGCAAGGCAGAATACCTGCGTTAAACAAATCGTTTTAGCCTCTTGGTCTGATAGCAATTACCCAATTAAAAATGGTGAGTCACTGGATGCAGATTCTCAAAAATTAGCTAACGAGAGAGGCCAAGCAACAAAATTGGCGTTGGAAAAAATGGGCATAAATGATGTTGAAAGTCACAGTATGGCCGTTCACCCTAGTTGGATTTCAAATCTGTTTAATACAAACGACTCAGTGTTAAAAGGTGAGACAACAGTGTCAAGCCGATCAGATGAAGTCATTGCTAACGCAGGAAAGCTTCTTCAAAATGCAGGTGGTCCTTCAAAAGTAGTTGTATTGGTCAAAACCCACGTCAAGTATTAAGTTCAAAGAATGCAATGCCATCGCCTTCAAAAATCTAAAATACAATCTTTAAATTCTTATAACCATTCAGTGATTTCCGCTGCCCGTCAAACGTGCTGAATAGTTACAAATTCATATGTTTTCTCAATACATGCCTTCGAAATATAGTCTTATCCTTGGTTTTGCTTTCGGAGTAGGCTTTATGAGTCAAAGGATTTCTCCTTGATCGATTGTTGATCATGACTGCAGTCGATATCAGCGGGCCTCCATTGCCGGATGCAAAACACTGACTTACCGGAGCCGGATCAATAAATGGAGAATTTATGAAAGCAGCATCAATGCAGAATCCTGAGTGGAGCGTCACTAGAGGAAAACTCAAAGAAAGCTTTAGTAAGTTAACTGATGAAGCTATCGAGTCGATGAAAAACGATCTTAGTCGTTTAGCTGGAAAGCTGCAGTCAGCTTACGGATACGGAAAGGAGAAGGCAGAGGCCGAATATCAAAAGTTCAAAGTTATGCTATCGGAAACTTTAGATTCTACTCCAAAGATGGCTATTGTTCCGAATCATAGAGGTACATCCAAAGATGGAGCATCAAATCCCATGAGACCAGATCAAAGAGAAGTCCGTTCAAGCGGTCATGCTTCGAATAAATAAGTAATTTCATTATGTCGTGAATTATAGATGAAGGCCCTCCAAATTGTGAGGGCCTTTTTTTGGCTTTTGAATGTCTGATAGAAGAATTCGAGCGGGCAGTCCTGCCCGTTACCTGCTTATCACCCCATGGTCGAAATGGCCCTAGGTTGTGGCAATTGCGAGGCGTGAGTGAGGGCTACCCCTGTGTCCAGTCGAGAAGGTCTTTGTGAGGTTTTAAGCATGGAAGTTCTTGACCTGATTTTTTTAAATTCTGTGATAAATAATTCTTTTGATCGATCCAAAGCAGTACTGATACCAGCGAGTGCTTTCTCGTATGCGGTATTTATGGAGTTCCTGCTATTTTTGACGAACTGTTTAAGTCTTGTCTTGATTCGTGAGCGACGAATTTTTCGAGCAATTATTTTCTGGGATTGAAGCATGGCCGACCTCATGTTTGTTAAGGAATGAGCTATTTCTTTTATGATGTTATGCAATACCAATTTGCTGCATGATAGTAACTGCTCTCGATGCAGGAACTATGATCCAATTTTTAGACCTTTCAGCGACTTCAATGGGTTTCGTGATTTCGACAATTTCGTCGTTTCTTCGCCGATAGAAGGTGGCAAATTTTGAGTTGTTGATCCAAGATTCAATACGTTTCTTTTTGTACTTCATGGCGCCCTCTTTTTTGTTGAGTAAGTTGGTTTAGTATCTGTCCTGTTGCATATATCTACGCATTCGATGAGTCGATATATGCTTCCAGGAAGATGAATGTGTTGTATCTCTTGTTGTCGCAAACAAAAAATACTAAGTTCCTATTTGAGCGATAATTAATTGATAGATATCGCTAACTAGATTTTACTGAAAAAGGGTGATTTCTGCGTTACTTCGTCGAAAAAAATGCTCGAGTATATTGAATACACTCTGCTTTTTTTTTCTCTTCGCGCCTTGAACTAACCCTTCTTCAGCAGAATCTAACTAGTCGCTGGCGCGAAACGCCAGCGACTAAACCAGGTGTCAAAATTTCTCAGATTGATTTTGCTAACATGAACAAAAAAAGAAAGGCCCTCATTCAGCGTGAATGAGGGCCTTGTCATTTTGAAATTTAAGAAACTGAAAAATCATTGGGCCGAATAATTCGGTGCCAAGTTAAGCTGAGCAAAGAATTATTTCTTCGTCTTCTTTGCGGCTGGCTTTTCTTTTTCAGCAGCTGGTTTTGCGGCGCTGATTACAGGTTCCGCAAAAGCAAGCTTAATAGTAAATTCCATTGGATCATTAATCATTTTATCGCCCAATCCTTTAAAGAATTTCCCTGAACCATATTTGATATTCCACTTGGTGCGGTCAACGGTCAGATTGGTTTCAGCAGTTTTATTGTCTGCTCCTAGTTTTGCTAAAAAGTCGACTGGTTGCTTCTCGTTCTTGATGGTTAACTCACCGCTGACTTTGTAAGCCCCGTCAGCTTGCTTAGTCGCCTTCTTGATGACTAAAGTAGAAACTGGGAACTTGGCGACATCAAAAAAATCGTCAGACTTAAGATGGCCGACGAGTTTTCCGTTATTCTCAGCATCAGTAAGGTCAATATTAGTTAGAGAATTCATGTCAACTGTAAAGGTTCCGCCTACGACTTTGTCGCCGTCCATTTCAATATGTCCTTCTTTAAAAGACATGCTCCCGTTGTGACTTGCGCCAGTGATTTTAGAACCTCTCCATCCAAAGGAGCTGTTTGCTGGATCTAACATGACTTTGGTTGCACTGAGTGCAATGGATGAACTTAAAATTAATGAGCTAACCAAAAAACAGTTTAGTGACGAAAAACGCATGAAACCTCCAAAAAATTAAATTATTTCCTAAAACCAATACATCTCAATCAAGGTGATACGTAGTCAAAACCTAGTTTTGATGGCACACCTTTAATTTTTCCAGTCAAATCAAGTTTCACAGCACTGAGTGCTGGTATTCCTTGAAACACATGAGCCTTAATTTTCATATCTGTCATGGGTAGATCTTTGTTTGATGGATCAAATCCAGCTGCGGCAGTAAGCAAATCTGATAGTCCAGCAAAAGCGTCGACTGAAATATCATAAATTAATAGAACATCAGAATTTGGGTATTCTTTGCCATCTTGAGTTGATGCGTTGGATTGTCCTTCATATTTAATTTTGTAATCTTTTGATGTATAGAGGCCAGACCTACGAAGGTTTTCAATAAAATTTGGTGTGAAAAAATTCTCAGGAAATACCATTTCAAAGGAATCTTTAAAGCTTCCTGTAACTTTCATAGAAACATCGTAATCCATGGTGACGCCATAACTATTACCATTTGCGTCCAAAATGATCCTGCTAACGGTGTTATCAATAGTACCTTTACTGACTAAGCGAGAGGTTCGATCAGATGATTTATCCAACTGAAAATGAGCCGTTTCATTGAGTGGATCTCTAAAAGTAGCTGAAAAAGATGTGGTCGCGATCCATGCTGAAGCAAGTGAGGTTAATGCAATGAGAGTTGTTTTTTTCATCTTGTGAGTCTCCTGATAAGTTTTGTGCAGACATAAATTTTTGGCGGTAACAATGCCGAATAGTCAAAAATAGTTATGTCTTATTTCTTGTCGAGGATTTTACAATTAAGGTTCTGTAATTGATATTGAATTTTCGAGCTGCGCACCGACGCGCAAAGTGGTCTTAGGTCGAATCCCTTATGGGTTGCGGATTACAGCCAATATTTATGAATTACCCAAATTTTCCCTAAATTTAGTTTGGACCTAATTTTGGCCGGAATGGCGCCATTTTTATAGTCAATAGTTAAGAAATTGTTAAATTTTCCGAAGCGATGGACGCGGGTATTTTACTAAAAACTATAGCTTGGTCTTGAAACGATGGATGCATGGGATTCGTTTGAATCTGAAAGAGGAGAAATTGGTGGAAAATCCTAAAATCACTACAACCACAGGTGACGAATCTTATGAAATGTTCTGGAATTGTGATGCTTGTGGCACAAAAAAACTTTTAGGTGTGACCCACAGAAATTGCCCGGAATGCGGACTTGCTCAGAATGCGAATGCGCGTTATTTCCCGGCTGAGGGAGAGGCAGTTGCACTGAAAAATCATGTTTATACCGGTGCTGATTGGGCCTGCGATGGTTGCGGTAATCCAAATAGCTCAAAGGCAAAATTTTGCGTGTCATGTGGTTGTGGAAATGAGGGTGCTAAGTCCGTGACGCGCAAAACTTCAGCGAACACCTCGGATGCGGCTCCAGGTCAACAATCAACTCAGACTTCACCTCAACCGGTTATGCCAGGCGCTGCAAAAGCTTCAAGTAGTGGGTCCTTTATAAAAATTGGTGTGATCGCGGTAGTGTTGGGAATCTTGGCATTTGTTTTCTATCCGAGAACTGATACTGGCGTCATCAAATCTCATAACTGGGAAAAGGTTATAAAAATTGAGCATTCGGTTGCTAAGACAGAGACTCTAGAATGTGCAAATGTGAAATCGAACATGCAAGTTCGCGATATGAAATTTGTTAATAAACCCCAAAAAATGCAGGATGGCGAATCATGTAAAGATGTCTGCGCAAATTCAAATGTGGACCAAGGTGATGGAAGCTTTAAAGTTGAAAAGAAGTGTAAGCAGGAGTGTTCACCAAAATATGTCACTAAAAATGTCATGATCAAGTTGTGTGAAGTGGAGTATCCTGAATGGCTCATGAAACGAGAGGAAAAAACTGCAGGTCAATCAACCTCTGATAAAATGGATTGGCCCAATCCAACCTTGCAAGGCAAATCAACCTCAGGCTATGGGGAAGAACGAATTGGCCGTCGTGTCGAATCGTACCGCGTTCAAGTGGAGAGAAAAGGTAAAATTGAAAATTGCGAAATCGCAAGCTTGGATGCTTGGCGACAGTTTCAGGTTGGTCAAAATGTTACTTTGAAATCAAAAGTTATTGGCGGTAGTTATTGCCCTTAGCAAGCGATCAAATTTTCAAGCTTCGAAATGGCTTTTTTCGCACCATGCCCTATGGACTAGGGCCACCGCAATTTATTGATTTAGATTCGGCAGAGAAGTCAATTCGCAGATAAAATCCGCCTTTGATCCCGAGGCAAATATAAGTGAATTTGGCGCATTGTCGTGACGTATCTGGAAATCTTCAGTCATTGCAAATTTGTTTTCTAAACCAGCAGCCCCAGTCTGACGCCTAACTTTCAGCGATCCAACAGGGGGCGGTAAAAACTCAAGAGGTCCGTAATATCCCACCACTCTGAACGACATCTGATCTTTTGTTTGCTCAGACCCATCTATGCCATTTCCCAGCAAAACTTTTCTAGCCACAACTCTAGGCAATGCATCACAAATACCACAATGTGATTCATAGACCAAAACCAGCTTATTGTTAGGATCTTCTGTTTCATAAACGCTTATTCCTTGTTCTGGACTCAGGGTACCTACTGCAGCATTTTTGTCGGAGGCCCTACATGCTAAAAACGGAGTTAGGGATTTAACCAGCGATTGCAAATTTAAGTCGGCTTCTGCAAGAAATTCATCATCAGTTTTTTGAGTTTCTTTTTGAAGCGACGAATTTTTTTGGTTGCCTTTGTTAGTTGTTTGGCAACCTCCAAGTAGCACGGTGAATGAGAGAAGAAATGAGATGTAAATTGATCGCATAGATGCTCCTACCTTTTGTTAAGAGTTCATTGACTAGCAAACATTTTTTGCCGTTTGTGTTAGACCCACTCATTTTAGCATTCTTTCTTCAGATACTGAAACTCCAACGGCTGAAATGCAGCCCTCTTACCGGAAATAGGAGATGAATCTAATGGATCGAATGCTTTCTTGCTGGATAGAGCGCGAAGACTAAACATACTAAAATGATTTTTTGAAGGTCTTACAAAGCATGAACATTGAAATAACAAAAAAACTAGGGTCCAAATAATTTATTTGAAAGAGCAATTGCTTTCATGTCAGATGGCATTTCGCATTCAAAAACAACCTGCTCGCCTGTTATTGGATGCTGAAACCCAACCTTCCAGGCGTGTAGCATATGTCGTGAGCCGCCAGCCATTTTTTGGACCAATTCGGTGTTACCCTCTTTTCGATACAATTCAAGAATTGCTGGATCGACGCCATATACTTTCTCTCCGTGTAGTCGGTATCCATTTGCTTCTAGATGAAGCCTAATCTGATTTGTGCGCCCGGTTTTGGGCTCGGCTACAATCAAGGCAAGATGATCCGCCTTTGAAATGACTCGAAAGTTGGTTTGCGCGGGCAAACCTTCTGGGTGAATCTGCGCTCGATTAGTTCTTTCGTGCCGTATCGCTAAGATAGGTAGATTTACGGTCCAGTTGTCCATGTTTGGAACTGAGGTAATGATGGCGAGATAGCTTTTTGCAACTCCAAGATTGGTCCAATGACTGACTAGTTTAGCGCGAAGCTCTGGACTGCTTGCACAGATGACGATCCCGCTTGTTTCTCGATCAAGTCGATGAACATATCCCCAACTTGTCCCCAATAGATCAGGAATGATGCCAGCAACTGTTTTCCTTCTGTATCGACCACTTTCATGCATAGGTAGTCCAGCCGGTTTTTCAATGGCAGCAATATGACCATCGGTCCATAGTATTTTTATGTTTGTATCAACCTCCGGCTCTTCGCTCAAGGGATGCAGTCGACTCAATTGATCACCAATTTGCAGTTTCAATGACGATTTGCGTGCTGGCTTTTCATTAATATACACAACTCCCATATCAATCTCTTTTTGCCAACCAGACCGACTGAAAAATGGGAATCGCTGCGAAAGGTACGCATCAATGCGTTCACCAGCAATATCTGGAGTGATCGCTGGTCCTAAAAACCTTGTCTCAATGTTTCGTCCCGTTGATGTCATTGCAGAAAAAATCTGTCCTACTGGAACAAGTTTAAAAAAAGTTGATTTTCCACGACTAACGCTTGTAAGGCTTGCATACCTTGATATATGACAATAGGAGAGTCTGGCAAAAAATTCACTATGCTTCTTTAATGTGCAGGGAGCATCTTTTTTCAGGAGGCCAAAATTATGGCAGGATCTTTAAATCGAGTTATGATCATCGGAAATTTAGGTCAAGACCCAGAGTTGCGCTATACAGCAAATCAAACTCCCGTTGTTACTTTTAGCGTCGCGACGACTGATTTCCGAACCGGTGCGGACGGTCAAAGACAAGATGTTACAGAGTGGCATCGTGTTGTTGTTTGGAGCAAAGCGGCAGAGAACTGCGCAAAGTACTTAGCTAAAGGCCGCACAGTGTTTATTGAAGGTAAGTTGCAAACTCGCCAATGGGACGACAAGCAATCAGGCCAAAAACGTTACACAACAGAAATCGTCGCGCAAAACGTGCAATTTCTCAGCCCAAATCAGAACGCTCAACCGCGTGGTGAGTATGGTCAAGCCGGAGCGTCTTTCACTCCTCGCCAAAATAATCAAATGGCAGATGGCCCTGGCAATGCTTACGGCGGTCCATCCATTCCTGAGTTTGACCTAGGTTCGCCATCATCGATGCCGTCCGCTAGTTTTGGCGGTGGATCGGATGCTTCTTTGGATGACATTCCATTTTGATGTAACTAGTCGCTGGCGTAAAACGCCAGCGACGTGTCCTGAAAGGCGAAAGCCTTGAAGGATCTCAGGGCTAAGAATCTGAAAACATAAGATCTGGCGCAAAACGCCAGCGACGTGTCCTGAAAGGCGAAAGCCTTGAAGGATCTCAGGGCTAAGAATCTGAAAACATAATAAGATCCTTCGCTTCGCTCTATCTAATATTTAGGATTTTGATGAAAGACTGTTGAGCGCTCTCTCGTTCAGCAGTCTTTATTTTTAGACTGATAGATGACTTCATCATCAGGAGAATTTGATGCGATTCCCAAGTAAACTGCAACCTTGTCAGAAATGTTTTTTATGACATGAAACTTGCGCTCACCTGGTTTAAACCCGACGCATTGTCCCGAATTCACGTCCCATTCAAGATCGCCGCATTGAACCCGTAAAGAGCCAGATAGCATCACGATCATCTCTTCTTTTTCAGTGTGATAATGAGGGCTACTAGCCCTGTGTCCGGGAAGCAGCTCTTCCTGCCACACAAAAAATCTATCTAGACCACATGCTCTTGATAGAAGAATGGCGCGGCCCAAGGCCTCGCCTGTACTCTGTATCAGCATATTCTTTGTGGGTAGATCAGCGATTGTATGAGTATTCATTGAAATTCCAAAATCAAGAATAGAATTCAAGGCGCCTTATTCAAGGGTAGTCCTGCCGCTTGCCAAGCGATGGTTCCACCTTCCACATTGTGCACCTTAAGGAAACCTTCACCATGAAGTGCGGTCGCGGCCATCATACTTCTGCTACCACTGCGGCAAATGATGTAAATGTCCTGCGTCTTTTTGATCCCACTTCGCTGCTCAAAGCTATCTGGGTCTAAGGTGCTCAAAGGAAACAATTTTGCCCCTTTTGCAGCGACAACTGCAAACTCATCGGGTTCACGCACGTCAATAAAGGCAACATCTGTTTTGACGACTTCTTTGGCTGCGTCTTGAACCGAAACTTTGTCTATATTCATTGCACTAACTCCATGTGGGTTTAAAATCCTTTCTGCATTTACCTGGGAGCTTCCTACAGCTAAGCAAAAAGGCAGTGAGCAGAAACCAAGGACAGCGATTTTCAAAAGTGGAGCGCTTTTATAAAACTTTATTATAGTCATAAAATTAAGTTCTCCTCATATTAATTTCTAAGAGATACTCTCAGTTCCTTTTAGGATAGTTCTTTTCTCAGGTTAAATGAAGGTGAAAGTTAAGTAAATTTGTCGCTAGTAAAGTTTTAATCACCGGATTATATTAGCGAAACTTTTAAACCTCAGGTTGGATCGATTCGTTTGACAATGAGCCGTTGGAAAAAATGGCGTTGGTGGAGTCATTATTGGTTTAATTGTGAGTCTTATTCGGTCAAATAGGCGGCATTTCTTAGATTAAATTATGAATTGTTATTGCACGGTTATTATCTCGCGAATATATCAAATGGGGCCAATTTCTTTCTCACAGAATAGGAGATTTCATGAAAAGTAATCAAAAAATAATTCTCGGATTGGGTGCCGCCGTTTTGGTCGGTTTGGTTGCCTATAAGCAAATGTTAAAACCAAAAACAACTGACGGGGTTAAAATTGATACCTCTGCAGCGACAGGGATTGATTTTCAACGCAAAGCTATTTCATTGAATTTCAATGACGAGCCAAAAACTCTCGATGCGCAAAAAGCATCTGATGAAGTGGCAATTATGATTCAGTCTCATACTGGAGAAGGCCTAACTCGACTTGATCAAAAAGATAATGCTCAGCCTGGTATGGCGGAGTCTTGGGAAATCAAATCTCCGACAGAATATGTTTTTAAAATTCGTCCAAATGCTGTTTGGGCAGACGGTAAGCCAGTGACTGCGCAAGATTTTGAGTACGCATGGCGACGCGGTCTTGATCCTAAAGTTGCATCGGAGTACGCATTTATTCTTTACCCTTTAAAGAACGCAAAAGATGTTAACTCTGGCAAAAAACCTCTAGAAGACCTTGGTGTTAAAGCACTTGATGATAAAACTTTAAGTGTAAAACTAGAATCCCCAACTGGCTACTTTCTTCGAGTTCTTTCGTTCCCAACATATCACCCAGCACGAAAAGATTTTGTCGACCAGCATGGCGAGAAATATGCCGCAGATGCAAGTACTCTTCTTGCGAATGGCCCATTTTTTGTAGCTGACTGGAAACACAATTCAAGTATTAAGCTTGTCAAAAATGAAAAATATTGGAACCAAGCGGAAATTGGCCTTAACGAAATCAACATGCCTTACCTGATTCGCGATGAAAATTCCGAATATAACATGTTCAAAGAGGGCAAGTACTCCATGATGCGTGCGATCTCAAAAGAGATTCTTCCAGACGCTCAGGCCAATAAATTGCAAATACGTAAGTACAACGTTGGAACTGTTTGGTATTTCCAAATCAACACCACTCGTAAAATTACTGGCAACAAGAAATTCCGTAAGGCAATGCAGTTTGCTTTAGATAGAAACGAGTACATTAACCAGATTAATGGAATCCCTGGTACAAAGCCGTCTTATGGTATCATTCCTGATTATATGCCTGGAATCGCAGCGTCCATTGGCGAGGAAAATGATCGTTCTTTCAAAGATGCTGATTTTGCAAAAGCAAAAGAATTACTTGAAGAAGCTAAAAAAGAGCTAGGCATTACCGAATTCCCTGAAATCGCTGTTCTTGGAAGTGACGCATCGACGACTCGTCGTGACCTTGAATACTTCCAACGTTTCTTCAAAGAGAAGCTTGGCATCAACTTGAAGCTTGATTTCCAAACTTTTAAAGTACGCCTAGAAAGAACAACGAATAAAGACTTCGACATCGTTCTATCTGGTTGGGGCCCTGATTATTTGGATCCAATGACTTTTGCGGATCTATTTACAAGCTGGAATGGAAACAACAACACTGGATGGAGTAGTCCTAAATACGACGCCGAAATTAAAAAGGCGATGGCTTCCATTGATGCTAAAGAACGTATCACAGCAATGTTAGCAGCTGAAAAAGAATTGGTTGAAGATGCACCGATCGTGCCTATACATCAACAAGCCCGTGTTTATTTGCAAGATCCAAGGCTGACGGGTGTCATCAGAAGCCCTGTTGGCGGTGATCCTAATTTTTATTTCGCAAAAATTACGGAATCAGTAGCTAATAAATAGTTTATAACCTGAACCCGAGGAATCCTTTTTATGGTTCTTCGGGTTTTGTATTGAGGTGCATGTTCCATGCGGTATGTTCTCGAACGAGTTTTGATGGGAATTATGGCCATTTTCACAGTGGCAACCTTGACGTTTGTTTTGATGAAGTCTGTTCCCGGAGATCCACTCCAAACCGAAAAAGCGATAACACCTGCTATTCGCGCTAATTTGGAGGAAAGATACGGTCTTAATAAGCCCGTATTCGAGCAGTACATCATTTACATGGAAAAAATGTTTATCCACGGCGATTTTGGCATTTCATTTAAGCAGGCCAATCGCAGCGTTAATACCATCATAAAAAACCATTTCTGGATTTCGGCTTTACTTGGAATCATCGCGCTATTTGGAGCACTGGTGACCGGGGTAACGATTGGTGTTATTGCCGCAATTAATCGCTCGAAGTGGCAAGATTATGTAGCAATGATTATCGCTGTTTTAGGAACGTCAATTCCAAGTTTTTGTTTGGCTTACCTGCTTCAAAGTTTCTTTGCGATTCAACTTAAAATACTGCCGACAGCTGGCTTTGAATCATTTAAATATCTAGTGTTGCCAAGTATGAGTTTGGGCATGATCGTCATGGCAGCTATGTCGCGACTAATGCGAAGTTCCATGCTCGACGTCGTTCAGCAGGATTACATTCGTACGGCTCGCGCTAAAGGGCTTTCTAGATTTCAAGTGACCTTAAAGCATCAGATTCGAAATGCGATTCTTCCCGTGATCATTTATTTCGGCCCACTGTTTTCTGCTGTGACCACCGGAACATTTGTGATTGAGAGGATTTTTGGAATTCCCGGTCTTGGGCGATTCTTCGTTGATAGCATTAATGAGCTAGACTACACGGTCATTATGGGCTTAACCGTGTTCTACGCTGGATTTAGTATAGTCGTCATATTGATTGTGGATCTTTGTTATTCATTGATCGACCCTCGCATTAGACTTTCCAATTGAAAGAGGGCAACATAATGGAAAATGTTCATTCAAATATTAGTCCTGACTTATTTGTACCGGTGAAAAAAGCGGGCAACGATGCGTTGCAAAGTATTCAAAGGCCTACTGTCACATATTGGCAGGACGCCAGGGGCCGGCTGTTTAAAAACAAAATTGCAATGTGTGCTGGCATCTTTATTGTATTGGTGACTCTAGCCGCATTTTTTATCCCGCCGGTGTTAGATTATGATTATGAGGTTCAAGAAGTCTGGAATAAGCATGCATTGCCTAATGCTGGATTGGTGGCGGTAGTTTCTGTCAATGAGACTTACACGCCAAAGACAACCACTCGAAAACAAGACTCAGCATTGACGGATGTTCCAAATGCTCCCGCAGGTTTCAAAATTGTTGGAGTTCCTACAACTAAACAAATTGTTTTGGAGTGGGACGAAGTTCCTGGTGCTGATGGTTATCGAATATATCGATCAATTACTGACGGGACTCTTGGCGTGCCATTGGCAGATGTGCCAGTGACGAGTCTATCATTTAGAGACTCTGCGGGGCTTGAAGCCAAGGAAGAGTATTTTTACGTTGTGACCGCCTTTAATTCCATGGGTGATAGTTCGTCAAGTTCCACCATTAAGGTGCAACCAAAATTAGTTTTGGGATTGGAAGACGCGAAGAAATTTGATCCTAGTGCTGAGCCGGGTAAAGAAATAAAGACCAGGCCACATTTTTTAGGTACTGATTATTTGGGACGGGATACTTTGGCGAGGCTTTTAGTTGGAACCAGAATCTCATTGAGCATTGGCTTTATAGCGCCATTTATATTTGTATTTATTGGTATTGTGTATGGTTGTGTTTCGGGCTATTTCGGCGGAATGATCGACAATATCATGATGCGATTTGCAGACATTATCGTCACGATTCCAAATCTACTCGTTCTCATCATGCTGCAGGTAGCTATGGGTAGCGGCCCGGTCACTCTGGTGATTGCGCTTGTCATTGCGGATTGGGCGGCCGTGAGTCAGCAAGTCCGTGGTGAAATTTTGCGGATTCGAGAAATGGAGTTTGTCCATGCCGCGGAATTGCTAGGAACGTCTTTTTGGAAATTGATTTTTCGGCACCTGTTACCAAATGTTATGGGAACCGTTTTAGTACTATTTTCCATAGCCATACCACGCGTGATTTTTGCAGAAGCATTTTTGTCGTTCATCGGGCTTGGCATTGCACCGCCATTACCCTCCTTGGGTAGCGTCACGCGTGAGGGTGCTGCCGTTATGTCAACTTATCCCGTTCAGTTGCTGATTCCTGCGTTATTGCTATCCATGACCGTTCTAGCCTTTAATTTGTTTGGCGATGGCATGAGAGACGCTTTGGACCCTAAGCAACGTGGTACTAGGTAGGAGCCTAAAAAATGAATCCCATTTTAAGTGTAAAAGATTTAGCAGTTGAATTTGCAACCTATGGTGGATCTGTCAAAGCTGTGCGTGGAGTGAGTTTTGACTTGAACGCAGGAGAGGTTCTGGCAATTGTGGGTGAATCGGGTTGTGGCAAATCAGTTACCTTTCAAACCCTCATGGGCTTGATTCCGATGCCTCCTGGAAAAATTACCAGAGGAAACGCACCGTTTGAAGGTCGAGATTTAGTTTCTTTGAGTGATAAAGAGATGCAAGGAATTCGTGGCAAGGAAATCAGTATGATTTTCCAAGACCCTTTATCTAGCTTGAATCCAACTATGACAGTCGGAAATCAAATTGCTGAAGTTTTGATTAAACATCGCGGCATGTCATCGGAAGAGGCAAGAAACGAAGCCATTGCTTTAATGAAATTAGTACAGATCCCAGAAGCGTCTGAAAGAGTCGATCAGTATCCTCATCAGTTTTCCGGTGGAATGCGTCAACGAATCATGATTGCCATTGCACTTGCTTGTAAACCTAAAATTTTGATTGCAGATGAGCCAACAACAGCGCTTGATGTAACAATTCAAGGTCAAATCATTGAGCTACTTCGTGGGCTGCGCAAAGAAATCAATATGGCCGTGGTTTTGATTACTCATGACCTAGGTGTTGTTGCGTCCCTAGCCGATCGGGTGGCAGTCCTGTATGCTGGTGAGATTGTTGAAAGTGGACCAGTCGGTGATATTTTCAAGAAGCCGTCTCACCCTTATACACTTGGATTGCAGGCCGCAATTCCAAATCCATTGAAACCTGAGAAGACGGATTTAAAGGCGATTCCTGGATCGCCCCCAGATTTGTTTTCACCTCCTACGGGCTGTGCGTTTGCCGCAAGGTGTCCTTTTGCTATGGAGATTTGTACTCGAGAAAACCCTCCCATTTTTGATTTGTCTGACAATAGAAAATCTAAATGTTGGTTGCATCACAAGAATGCACCCTCAAACTTAAGAGCGGAAGTGGCCCATGCTTAATTCAAACAAAAATTTAGTTGAGCTTAAAAATGTTTCAAAAATCTTTGATATTGGACGTGGTAAAAAATTACACGCTGTCGATGACATCACTATAAATATTCGTGAAGGAGAAATCCTTGGTCTAGTAGGCGAATCGGGATGTGGAAAATCGACCCTAGGGCGAACGATTATCAAACTTTATACGGAAACAAGTGGCGTCATTACCTTTGATGGTCAGGACATAACTGGACCGATTAAAGGAAATCATCGAAAAAATTATGCACAAAAGATGCAGATGATTTTTCAAGATCCTTATAGTTCTTTGAATCCTCGCATGACTGTTGAAGATATCATTGCTGAAGGTCCTGATGCTTGCAACCTGTGGCCGGACAAGGATCGCAAGAACAACGTTGCTAAGTGGCTGGAGAGAGTAGGACTTCATGCATCCCATGCAGGCCGATACCCGCACGAATTTTCAGGCGGTCAGCGACAAAGAATTGGAATTGCCCGTGCCCTGGCTATGAATCCAAAACTGCTGATTTGTGATGAGCCTATTTCAGCTTTGGATGTGTCAGTTCAGGCGCAAATTATTAGCTTACTAAAAGAGCTACAGGTCGAGCAGAACCTGACCTATCTGTTTATTGCTCACGATTTAAGTATGGTTCGAGTTATTTGCGATCGAATGGCCGTGATGTATCTTGGAAAGATCATTGAGCTTGGATCTTCAGGTGATGTCTACGAGCGACCAAAGCATCCTTATACAAAGGCTTTGATTGCAGCGAATCCCATTCCGGATCCAGAAATTGAGAAAAAACGTACAAAGACGTTGATTCATGGCGAGATAGGCTCTCCCGTAAATCCAAAACCCGGCTGCCGATTTGCAGCGCGTTGTCCACATGTGTTCGATCGGTGTCGAAGTGAGACGCCCCAACTTCGTGGCGACAATCAACAGTTTGCTTGTCATCTGGATGTTTGATCAAAAATTAAAAAGCACGAACTAGTATGGTTCGTGCTTTTTTTCTGGATTTTGTCTAAATCTATTTTTTTGCCTTTTCCGCTTTTGCAACAACACTGGCAGCTTTCATGGTGTATTCGATCGTTACTTTTGATCCGACCACGAGATCGCCTTCGACTTTAGTGGAGGCATCTCTGTCAATTTGCCATTTGTCTTTACCTTTTTGGACTGTAATCATGGTGTCGGTGACCTCTAAAACTGGTCCTGTAACTTGATAGGTTTTTGCAGCAGCAAAAAGTGAAGAAGCGGCCAACGATGAGATAAACAATGAACAAATTAAGCTTTTAGAAAATATCATAAGACCTCCAAAAAATTTAGAAGTAGCGAGGTTTTAACTGATTAAAACCGATAGCCTAAACCACCCCAAAGCGTAAAGAACATATCAAATCCGCCGGGTGTTCCGATCACAATATGATCGCGAAGCTCCATTTTAAAGCTAAATGACTTTGCAAAATGGAATTTTTGACCGACACCGGCCTGTAATAGAATCTTTGATTCTTGGACTGGATTGGGACGTCCTTCTTTTCCATATACGAGCTTTCCCTCATCGTCGGTGGTACCTGGATCTGCTCCCGGATTCTTAGGATCTTTTGTATTTCCAGGTGCGAAAGCTCCCTCTCGACTAGATTTGCCGTTTCGCAAGGTTTTGCTTTCTGGATAGAAGGTCGTCATCGCTAGGCCACCGCCCAAAGTCGTGTACACATCAAAATATCCAACTGCTGAAAGAAAGAATATTTCTTTGCCATAGATGGGATTCCAAATAGCACTTCCCGAGAAAATATAATTGTACTCGCCAATATTAACATAGGCAGGTCCGTAGTTCGCCCGTCCAGTTAAATTATCCTCTGGTCCACACTCATCTCCAACATTGTAATCAGGATCATTATAAAAGTTCTCAATACAATTTCGCTCGTTTCGGTCAGCGTTTAAGGCGTATGAAAAGTCGAGCCCGACGCCCCAAACTTCATTCCAAAAATAGTTAACGCCGCCGTTGACAATATATGTATTTAAGTAGCTTTGATTTAAAATCATGCCAAGGTTTGGGCCGTTAAGCTCTAACTTACCTTTTTTAGGGTAAAGTTTATTTTTAACGACGTCTTCGCCTTCAGTTGCTTTTTTATAACCGCCAGCGGCCGCAATTAAGTGCGTTGATACTAAAGATAGAATTGTCGCGAAGAAAATCCTGCGCAAAATGAAAACCGCCATCACATCTTCCTTTCAAAAACAGTTGGAAGCCGAGGATGTGAGGCGCATTTATTTGTCGAACGCCTACTAACCCTTTGCCAGCTTCACAAATTCTTGTTCGATGCGAACGAGTCGTCCTAAGGCAAGTTCATTAAGGTTTCTAATTTCTGCGACAGATGCTCCTTTTGCTTTGGAGTCCTTCACAGAAACATAAAACTTAATTTTTGGCTCAGTCCCAGAAGGGCGCACACTGACTTTCGTTCCATCTTCCAATATAAATTGTAGCACGTCTGACTTAGGTAACGTGAGTATTCCCAATGGCTTAAGTCCGCTTGATGTAAACTCCGATTGGTTGCCAAATTGATAATCCAATAATTTGGTACACGAAATTCCATCAATTGACCGGGGAGGAGCCTTTCGCATGGTCATCATCATTGACTGAATCGCCTCGGCCCCATCTTTGCCTGGCAAAGTAATTGTGAATAAAGACTCTTGATAGAGGCCATGTCGACGGAAAATTTGCTCTAAGACCTCAGTACATGTTCTGCCACTTGCTTTATAGGTGGCAACCATCTGGGATGCGATGGCACAGGCTGAAACCGCGTCCTTGTCTCGAACGAAAGAGCCAGCTAGAAAGCCGTAGGACTCTTCTCCACCGCAAACATACTGCCGATACGGCGTTACGGCACCAGTTTCATAGTCTTCAATACGTCCGCAGATCCATTTAAAACCAGTTAAGGTTTCGTCACAGTGAGCTCCGTATTCGGAGGCGATATCGTTCATGAGATCTGTGGTTACAATGGTCTTTATAACTAGAGGCGATTTAGGCATCCGGTGCGCGGTATTCAATTGGCTAAGATAAAAATCTGTCAAAAGACATTGAAGCTGATTTCCATTAAAAAATGTATAGGACTCATGCTCTCTGACAATAATTCCAATGCGGTCACTGTCTGGGTCTGTTGCTAAAACTAAATCAGCTTTTAATCTCTTTGCATGTCCTAGCGCAATCTGCAGAGCATCTGGATCTTCCGGATTTGGAAATTTTACGGTGGGAAAACGGCCGTCTGGGTGCATTTGTTCAGGTACTGGGAATACGTCTTCAAATCCGAATGCTTTCAATGTTTTCATAACAGGTATCAAACCGTTGCCATGCAAAGGTGTATAAACGATTTTAAAATCCTTGGGGATTATGTGTGTTGTCGATAGTTCAGTGACTTTCGCGATATAAGCATCATCCAATTCGAGGCCAATTTCTTGAATGAGGCCGTCTTTTAATGCCTGGCTATAAGGCGTAAAATGAATATCTTCATATTTTTCGAGAGAATCGTAGATTTTAATGATGGCTTTATCGTGCGGTGGAATAATTTGGGCTCCGGTCTCCCAGTATACCTTATAACCGTTATAGGCAGCTGGATTATGACTTGCCGTAACGCAGATGCCGGCAGAACATTTAAACTGCCGAACTAAAAAGGACAGCAGCGGTGTCGGTCGCAATTCCTTGGTAATGAGTGCCGTAATGCCATGGGATGCAAAAACCTCGGCGGCGGCCATCGAAAACTCTTTGCTATTGATTCGGCTATCATAAGAAATGCCAATTTTTAAGGGCTTCTGTGCGCCATGAAATGTCTTTAGGTAAAGAGCTAATGCTGTGCTGGCCTTTCTAATATTGTAAATATTCATACGGTTTGTACCTGCGGCCATGACGCCTCGAAGACCTCCCGTACCAAACTCTAGATTTCGGTAAAACCGATCAGCCAATTCCTTTTCATCATTTTTCTCAGCCAGGGATTTTATTTCTTCACGAGTGTGCTGATCAAAAATGGCATGAGTTGACCAGTATTTTACATTTTCAGTGATGGATAGATTCGTCATATTGAAACCCTCAAATTATCAATTATCTTCGGATCATACATGATGACTGACTCTTTGAAAACAGGGAAACCTGAGACTACCAGTTTACAAATATAGACGTAACTCATTGCATTGATGGTCGATTGTCGATCAAGTGAAGAGACCTGCCCCCCGCTTAAAAATGCTTTGTTAGCTTTGCTAATCAGCTATTTCAGGTATACTAGCTCTCAGAGAATATCAAAAAGGTTTAGTATCGCTTCCAGGGTAGTGAAGACTCGATGTCTATGACTTTAATGCTGTTTGTTTTAGTTCTCTGCGGGCGGTAGTGAGAGGTGTGAATTTGTTCTGAGTCCATTTGGGAGGTTTTTGATGGAAGGCAATAGTCACGATAAAACTTCAATGGGACAACTTCAGCCAAGTAGCACTTGGACGAATGGCTGGTACTTATTTGAAGATGGTAAGGTCATTGGCCCACTGAACGCCAATGAAACATTTTCCAGAGGTGGAAAATCAGTTTCCGGCAAACCCATCTTGGTCAGTCGAAAGGGTTTTTCGCAGTGGTATCCATTGACTGATTTTGCAGAATTGCATCTGCTCGCAAATAAATATGCCGAGCAATTGGCAGGATCAATTTCTGTAGATAATTTCTCAAGTAAGCAGCCAGTTGCTGACAAGGTCAACACTCGATTAGAAAAGCCCACTTCTTTCGCGGACAATTTACATTTTGCCGAAAGTGAATTGCCTATAAGCAATCCTGAAGTCAAAATTGCACCTAATGCCTTTGATCAATACATTGCAAATGAGAAGAATCAAAAGAATTTGAGCCGAAAGGAAAAAAAGCGCGTAGGTAAGCAATCTCAAAAAGCACCGATTTTAAGGGAAACCCATTCCGCGGAACAAAACGTTTCAACTTTGCCTAAATCGTTTCAAGACAGATATTTGGTACTGTCATCTAGACTCAGGCTAGGAAAATTTAGATCCGGATTTGTGGCTGGTTTTATAACTCTGCCGCTCAGTTTACTCTATTATTGGCCTGCTTGGTTAAGGCTTGCAAATGAAGAAATGAATTGGCACTTGAATGGATCTGCAAAAGTTCAATTCAAAATGCCACTAGTATTTTGTTTGGTTCCGATTTTGCATCTTCTTTTTGCTTATGAATCAATTATACTTGTCCAGAAATTAGAACGCCAAAACGGATATAAGACGGTCTCATTGCTGGGCGGAATGTTGTTGGCAGTATTTCCACCATTATTGATTTGGAGACTGCAAAATGCCATGAATTTGCATTGGAAGCTTCATGTCAAGAATGCAAAGGCAGTTTAGAGCCGAAATCAAAATTCGTTGAAAGATTTAACGCTTATTGTAGAACGTTAGAAAACTGCAATAATAAATCACTTTCCAATACAAAAATCACTAAACACTTTGTCCAAGATATCTTCATTTGACAATGAGCCGATGACAGCAGCCAATGAACGAGACACCTCTTGTAGTTCAAATGCCAAGAGTTCGTGGCCCTTTTTATCATTTAGATCTATGAAGAATTTTTCAATTCCGGCTTTCGCTAAGACGAGGCAGTCTTTTTGTCTTTGTGTTGTTAAAAAGACATCCTCTCCCAACCTATTCATGTGCAAATCAACAGTTTGTGCAAGCAATTGTTTAAAGTCATCAAGTCCGTTTGCAGTTTTACAGGTGACCCCCAATTGCCTTTTAGGCATCCAATCAGGAACACCTAAATCAATTTTAGTCACCACGGGAATAAATCCATCGCCATTTATATATCTAAATTTTTCAAGGATTTCATTGTGAGAGTCTTTGGAGTCACTAGCAGGCAATAATAGAATGACTATGTCGGCCGATTTTATGAGCTCTTTCGAAAGCTTTATTCCTTCGGCCTCAATCTCATCAGTGGAATCGCGTAATCCTGCAACATCTATAAGCCGGATTAGTCGACCTTCAACAAGGCATCTTTCTTCGATATAGTCTCTTGTTGTCCCTGCAATAGAGCTTACAATGGCTCTGTTTTTTCCCAATAGAGCATTGAATAGTGAGGATTTGCCGGCGTTTGGTGCCCCAGCTAGAACGACCGACAGTCCGTGTGCTGCAATTTGCCCACTCTGAAAGCTTGATAGCAACGTCCTTATATCCTGGGAAACAATCCTGACACGTTCTTGAACGTGATCTAAATGAACAGATTGAGTGTCGCCTTCATCGGGAAAATCAATCATAGCTTCAAGCCATGCCATTGCTTCAATGAGTGAGGATCGAAGCTTCTCAATATGTAAGCTGAGTCTTCCTGAAAAAAGTTGGCGCCCAGACTTCCATTGCTGCTCAGTTTGAGCTTCGACAAGAGCCTTGATTCCTTCGGCCTCGATTAAGTCAATCTTACCATTCAGCAGAGCTCTTTTTGTAAACTCTCCTGGAAATGCCGACCGAATTCCACAGGATCTAACGACGCTTAGGATTTTTTGAATGATAAATGGTCCACCATGGCAATAAAGCTCGAGTGAATCTTCGCCAGTGAATGAGTTGGGTCCCAAAAAAAACACAGTGATCAATTCATCAATAACTTGTTTGGTGTCTGGGCAAATCATGGAGCGCAAATTTGTCATTCTAGCATTAGGATTAGTCGGATTCGTTGGAGTAAAAAGATGCGAAATCTTTTTCCAGCAGTTAGGTCCCGATATCCTAATAACAGCAATGGCCCCTGGAGCGGAGCCACTTGCTAAGGCAACAATGGTATCGCCATCACTACCTAGAGCTTGCCCAGAGTCACCTGACTCGGCGTTGCTTGTCGCAGAAAAATGCTCATTTACTATTGGTAAACTCTGCTTTTTTTGCTCCGCGCGCCTTGATTCAGGTAACTCTGAACAAGCTCTATCAAAATCTTTCATACGTCGGAATCGGACTCTTGCTCGTTATTAGAGTCTGAAGGTTTGCGACCTCTAGAAGGAAGAATTAGCAATTTGCGTCCCGAGCCATTTCCGATCGACTTAGTGTAGACGCGCTCATCATGCTCCAAAGTCATATGAACAATTTTGCGATCTGCGGCACTTCGTAGGTCGAGGACTGCTTTTTGTCCTGTGGACACAACTTGCTCCGCACGCTCCAAAGCAACTTTCGCAATATCAGTCTCTCGACCTTTGCGGCTTCCTTGAGCATCAACAAATATTCTGAATGGTAAATCCTGTCTTAAGTGACGAGGTTTCTTTCTTAAAATGTGCTCTAAACTTTCAATGAATTTTTCTTGATCTTGAATCATTTGAGCGATTGATGCGTTATCAATCTCTACTTGGAGGCGGTCAGTCGACAGCGTGGTGGTTACATTGACGGTCTCGCCAGTAATTTTCTGACAAAGTTCGATGCAAAACTGTTTTATCTCTACGTCTAATTCATTGAGTTGTGTTTGGGTCAAAGGCTCTGCAGGTTCCCGAGGTTCCATGAACCGTTGAGGCCTTTGTTCTTGGTTGCGATTTGAAAAGTTCTTTTTCTGAGAATTATCTCTTGATCCGTCACGATTTCGGTCTCGGCCGTTGTCTCTAGATCCATCTCGACCAGAATCCCTAAAATTTTGGCTTTTTTGACCCTTATGTTGACCTTGGTTTGCTCCTTGACTTGTACCTTGACCGTCGAATGATCGCTTCGAGGAGTTATCGTGGCCTCGACCCTTGTGATGACGATCTTTTGAATGAGCGCCTTGCCTGCCGTTCTCAAACTTCGGCCAAGCCTTGATCTCAGCCTTTCCGCCAAAAATTGACATCAGGCCAGTCTTAGGTTGTTTGACAACTTCATACTCAATATTGTCCTGTGTTAAACCCAATTTCACGCATGCCATCACGACTGCTGCTTCAATCGTCTTTGCCTCAATTCGAACTTCCTTTTGATTTGTCATTTGCACTCTCCATTTTGATTTTCAGTTTGTTTAATGGTTTATTCTCTGCTCGGTAGTCGATTTGCTTTTCTAGACCGAAGCTAATTTCTTGTTGAGGTATTGTTGTTGCAGAATTGAAACGATAGTATTTGTCAGCATGTATAGTACAAGTCCGCTTGGCAATGAAATCATCATCACGCCAAAGATTAACGGCATATAGGTCATTATTTTTTCTTGGGTTGGATCCATTCCGGTCATTGGAGTCATTTTTTGCTGAATAAACATAAAACCGGTCAGAATAATCGGGGTGACGTAGAACGGATCCATGGCGGAAAGATCATGAATCCATCCATAGAATGGTGCGTGCCTTAAATCGATCGAAGCCGAAAGGACTCTAAACAAGGCAAAAAATACTGGGATAGTTGGTAGAATTGGCAAACACCCTTTCATGGGGTTTATCTTATTTTGGGACATAAACTTCATCAGTTCCATCTGCATTTTTTGTGGTTCTGCTTTGAATTTTTCTCTGATTCGTGTCATTTCAGGGTTAAGCTGCTTCATTTTTGCGGCACTAATTGCTGCCTGACGAGCTAAAGGGTAAAATAATATTTTAAGAAGCAAAGTTAACAGAATAATTGCAATCCCGTAGTTACCTGTGAATTTGTGTAGACCTTTAATTGCTAGTAGCATCGGGTGCGCAATCATATCAAGCATTCCAAGTCCCAATGTGGTCCTTAAATGTGGATTGAATTCTCCTAACAGCTCAACTTCTTTTGGTCCAAACCAAAAATCCCATTTTTGAGTCGAGGATTGTCCAGCAAGAATATTTCCATAGTTGATGGACGCAATAGTTGCGATCTCACAGATA
>JAPLFV010000222.1:23356-45114 GCA_026390495.1 Pseudomonadota bacterium
GTCGAAGGAAACATTTGGAATAAATGCCAACGCAAAATAATGATAATCAAATCCGAAAAAATCCAATTTTCGATTTTTTTCATTCACTTCATGGGTTCTGTCTTTGCAGAATGTTTCCATTGTTTCGAAATTATCGTCGCCGTCAGCTTGCGTCAAAAAGCGAGGTTGCTCGTTAGGAGACCCTGGATTGAAAAAGGATCCCTTTGATGTAACGTTTTTAGCGCCCATTTCAAAAAATGTGTTCGCTAGGAGGTTGGCTGGTTCAGCTGAGGTATTCTTAAATTCGATTTCTAATTTTCCTGCATAACCTTTTTCAGGCATTTGCCACTTTTGAATGACCTGCCAATTTCCTTCGACATAAGAGAAAGTAATTTCAGAATCTTTCCTTTGAGCGCTATAAGCAACAGGCTTTACTGAGGTGCCTATTGCTGTTGGCTGTCCTTGAATAATAAAAGGCCTGTGAAGCAATTGAACAGGATTACTAGTGGGATCAATGGATTCTCTATAATTTTTTAAGATTATAGACTCCAACGAGCCATGTTTTTGATTAAATTTAAAGACAGCGGACTCGTTTTCAAAGGTCAGGTCCTTTTCTGCAAGCTGCGGCACATTAAGGGCAGCACTTTCCAGAGATGAAGCTGTATTTGTATTAGTGGAAGCACTTGAATTTACTGTGGAGGAATTTGGCGTATTTGACGCTTCAGGCTTGGTTTCATTAGTAGCAGTCGAAGCCGTATCAGACGATGGGGACTTTTGCTTGTTGAAATCTGGATATTTTTTATTCAAATATTGAGTCCAGGCGAAATAAAATACAACACTCAAAATGACAGCAATGAAAGCCCCTTTTGAAGAGTTTGGACCAATGTCTTTGTTAGAGTTCTGCATCATGGTAAGTCGACTCCTCCTGGGTTCCAAGGTCCACATTTAGACAAACGTCTGACTGTGGCATTGGTGGCATTCAAAAATGAATACTTTTGGTAACATTGCATCGCATAGTGAGAGCAGCTTGGGTGAAATCTGCATCGTTGACCAAACACCGCTCCAATCATGAGCGAGATAGAAAGTTGATAGAAACGGACAAGACCAATAATGACGCGGTTTAGAACTGGAGACGCTGGCTTGTGACTCATGAATGACTTTTCTCTTTGTCTATCTTCAGTGAAAGGCGTCTTAAACAAGCTATAAATGATGTATTGATCTTAAGAGAAACCTTTGCTTTTTTAAAATTTGTGAGTGAGGGCCTTGCTATGACGACCAAATCGCGCCCCACTAAATTTTTATCGCTGCTGAGTCGGAATTGAGTTCTAACACATCTTTTAATCCGGTTCCGTTCCACCGATTCTCCTACCTTTCTACTGACAATCAATCCAAGCCTCGCGGGACCGTCCAAAGTCTGACTTTGAGAAGCGACAAGAACAAAATCGCTGCAAACAATTTTAATTCCGTTGTTTAAGACTTCGTCAAACTCACACTTTTTTTTTAGACTCGATGCCGTTGGCGATTTTTGCATAAATTAGAAGGGCACCCACGATACCTGCAACGACGCACTTAGCTGCCAGAAAAGATCTGAGCAGACCGACGTGCGTCTTGCCTGTGACGTCATAAGATTTTAAATAGAATTATTTTGAGTAGGTCGTGACAGCAATTTTCTTGCGGCCTTTTGAACGACGTAGAGCTAAAACGGCGCGTCCTGATGCTGTTTGCATCCGGGCTCTAAATCCATGAACTCTTAAGCGGCGTAGATTGTGTGGTTGAAAGGTGCGTTTCATAATTCAATGCTCCTAGGGTTGGTCGTCTTTGATTCTATTGGGATTTTCAGAAGACGATCGAGTTAGTCAATTGACGTGTGATTTCAGAGTGTTGGAGATTATTCACGTCAGCTAAGGGCAGGAATCTATCAGAGTGGCACCGGGGATGCAAGGTCCTAATGAGTTTGGAGAAACAGGGGTCCTTTTAAATCGGTCGATTGGTTATAAAATAATTGACTTTTTATTAAAATAACATTATAAATCTTTAAAATTTAATAAAACGAAAGAGGGACTATGAAGTTATGGAACTTTCTTTGTTTGCTTTTATCCATCCACTCTGGACATTTGTTTGCCAGTAAGAATAGCGAAATGGTTGTGCTCCGACCAATCGAGATAGATGAAGGCCAGCATGAAAACGGATCCGTAGAGCTACATTGCAATGAAAGGCTGGATGGCCTGGTTATTCGCGAATCAAAAAATACAGTTGTAGTGGCTGCTGCCATATCTCGCTCTAACATATTGTGCTCTACCGCGCCGGTAGAGCACAATATTAGTCTGAAAATAGTATCAAATTTGGGCAAAGCGATTGTGGGTTTGCCTTCGAACTCTCAGGAACTACGTTTGTCCTTTTCCGAAGTGGTCGTATCCTATGACCATCAAGGAATGCAAGTATCTTGGGACGAGACCTGTAAACCGTTTATTGGAGTTTTGCTGAAGCCCCAAGGCGCGACCTTGGCTATTACGGTAGCGCTTGGCCAAAAGGTGTCGAGTACACAATCTAAGGATTGTTCCTTTGGAAGAAGGTCGACACGCCTTTCGTCACTGAATATTGACGCATATGAAGTAGAAAGCTTGCGAAGGCCAAGTCGAGTCGAAGATTTATTTGAAGTTACTTTTCACCAGGTTCAGCAAATTGTTAAGAGACGTGATGGCTCCTATTCTGTGTTGTGGAATCAAGGTTGTCGCCAGAAACCAATCGGTGTCCTCTTTGCAGGTAAAAACTCCAGGAATATAGTATTGGTGGCCGCCACGCTCCCCAATATTGAATGTGGAACCGATGAGGCGCAGCCGCAGCAGTACTTATTGCCGTCCTTCGTTGTTGTCGATGAAATTCTCAATCTAGAGCTTGCGAATGCCAAGCAGGTGTCGGAATTGAATAGGCAGGCGCGCAATATTTATTTTGAAATGCCTCGAAGAGTTGGTTTTTCGGTCGAACATGACACATTGAATGTTGCTGTAGAGACGTCTTGTAGAGTCAGTCTAGGAGTTGTTATGGGGTCAGATTCTGCTCAAAATATTGCCTTAAGCCATCTTCAGGTCGATGAAAAATATGGGGTTTGTAATAAAAAATTAAATTCTCAGTTAAAACGTTTACCAATCGGACTGGCGAGTTCCAACCAAAAGCCGCGTTTTTTTCCATTGAAAGTGAAGGGCTCCATTTCTAGATAGGCACTGGCGCGAAATGCCAGCGACGCGTCTTGAAAGGTGATAGCCTTGAAGGATCTATGGGCTATTTCCAAAGTGCACTTGACCACCAATTGCTGGTTGCGCAGAATTTTTTCTGTTGGACTCAGGATCGTTGGTTTTGTGGTCTTTATTTCTAATGGCCTCAAGGTTCAATTCATTCATGCATCGATCATATCCAGCATCTTTCGGACCAAATGACGATCCTGCCTTGTCAATGCATTGAGCCTTAATAGCAAATTTAGACTTTGCTGAACTGTCCGGTTGTGCAGCCTTAAGATCTTTTGCAGGAACCCATCGTGACGGGACTTCTGGCTCAGTTACCGTACCTTCAGCCTTACCTGATTTGTCGGACTCTATAGCGTCTGTTGCTGTGGGCAACGGAATAGCAGATTTCTTTAGCTGTCCGAAACATGGGAGAGCAAAAAATGCGATAAAAAACAAAATCGAACTAGAAGAAAGCGGAAAGGTCATTTTGACAAAAAATTGCTTCAATTTCATTTTTTGATTCCTCAATTCAGTCTTATGGAGGCAGGGCAATAACATCGATATATGATTTTTACAATCTCAATTTTTAAGACTTCATCAGACCGGCCGTTTCTACAGACAATTTTGGAATTAGAACGTTACATTCAGTCCATTCGCTAAGGGGATATTTCTATTATATTGGGTTAAACTCAATTGTACATTGATTGCCAGCGCAAAATACCCGATCATAAATGCAGCATCTATTTTTTTAAGTTCTGTATTCTTAATGGTTTTGGAACCTTTTGACGAGGAATCGCGAAGTATGTGGACATGGTTGGAGATAGATTCAAATTCACTTCGCTCAAATGTGCAAGAATTTCAAAAAATACTCACAGCTCAAAGATGTGCATTTGTTTTGAAATCAAACGCCTACGGTCATGGCCTCAAAGAATGCTATACCGCAATTGCTGACCTTAATTTACCATTGATATGTACCAACTATGTAACCGAGGCCTTGACTTTAAGAGACCTTGGCTATCGCGGACGGCTAATGATCGTTGGGCCTTTTGTTGTTGAAGATTTGAAAGCGGCCTATGATTATGATTTAGAGTTATTTTTAGGCCATCTTGAAGGACTGGAAGCTTGGATCAAACTAGTTGATAAACCTAAGTTGCATATTGAATTTGATACGGGAATGAGCCGGCAGGGCTTTGCAATTAGAGACCTTTCAAAGGTTGTTCAAAAATTATCACCTTTTTCCGCAAATATAAAAGGCTTGGCGATGCATTTTGCAAACGTTGAGGATGTTAACGAACATTCATATGCTGACTTGCAACTAGAGAAATTCGATCAAGTGGTAAAGCATTTTAAGGCAGAGTCTTTTCAGGTTGAAGTACATGCTGCATCGTCTGCATCAGCATTGATTTTAGAGAATAGTCGTTTTGACATTTGCCGGGTAGGCATATCCATGTACGGTTTTTGGCCTAGCGTTCCTACTAAGATTAGTTACGCACAAATAAACGGTAAGTCAGGGTTTAATTTAAAACCAGTACTTAGTTGGAAAACGATAGTGACTAGTATCAATGAGATAGGTTCTGGACAGTTTGTTGGCTATGGATGCACTTACCGTGCGAGAAAGGCTATGAAAGTAGCAATTCTTCCTGTCGGTTATTTTGAAGGCTATCCTCGCCTTGCATCAGGAACTAACGCATATGTTTTGATTCGAGGTCAACGCTGCCCGATTGTGGGGCGAATTTGTATGAATATGATGATGGTCGATGTGTCTGATGTTGAGTCCGTTGCAGTTGAAGATATTGCAACGCTGATTGGGCAAGACGGGCAAGAGGCTATTCAAGCTTCCGACATTGGTGCTTGGTCGCAGACCATCCATTATGAGATCGTCACGCGCCTAAATCCTCTATTGCCAAAAAAGGTGATTTAGAGGGTTTTTAACCTTATAGAGAATTAAATTTTGTGATTTAGCCAAAGATAGGCCAGATAGTCGGATTTTCCAATAAGTTGCAAAAGGCAATCCTGAAAGTTTTGCGACTCATATTACATAAAATCAATATTCAACCGATTCCTAATCTGAACTGCAAATTGATCCTGAAACGATCAGGTCTCAATAATGTAACGTCAATTGAATCCGGTATTGAAGCTTTGAAATTGTGTGAAGCAAAGAAGTTCGAAGTCATATTTTGCGATCAAAACACAAAGCATTTGTCTGGATGGCTTTTTGTCCAAGAGGTGAAAAACTCGCCTAAGATAGCTAATACAGTTATGATTTTGGTTGGAACCACACCCAGTCCAACGACCGCTGAAAAGTTAAAGCAGTATGGTATTCCTAGTTTCTTGGGAACTCCCATTAATAGTAAGCAACTGATGGAGGCACTCAGTGCCGGACTGACTGATGCTAAGCATGCAGGTTCAATCGAATATAAGTACTCAGAAGCTAAGGATGCTTTGATCTCGAAGAATGCACCTTTGGCGATTGAAAAATATTCTGCACTTCGGACTGAAACGAACGCCAGTATTCGAAGTACCGTAGGTCTATTGCAATCATATGAAGTAGCTAACGATATAAAAGGTGCCGCAGAAGTCGCAAGCACTATTTCTGTCGATGACAGTGATTCTCCAAGTGCCATTATGGCTGTTTTGCGATCGGTATGCGCAGAATCGAAATTTGATCAGTGTCGAAAAGGTGCTGAGAAATTACTTGATCTTACTAAGGAAACCATCGTCTATTTTAGAGCCGTGCTTGATTTAGTAAATCGATATCGCCAGTTCGATCAGGCCGAAGATACTAGCTTAAAGGCGCATAAAAATAGCCATCGTGGCGGGGACTTTTCGCTGGCCATTGCACGAGGCCAGTTTTTGAAAGGGAATATAGAAGAATCTCTAAAGCTCATCAAGAAATCTGAAAAAGAATTTGGCATCACATTAGAAGGGATGAATTTATCTGGAGTTTGCTATCGCCATCTCAAGGACTATCTATCTTCTAAAAAGTGTTATGAGCAAGCTCTCAAAATTTCACCCATGGATGCTAAGGTTTTTTTCAATTTGGCACTGTCTGAAAATCTATTGGACAATAATGAAGCTGCTATTCGCAATCTTGAAATGTGCATCAAGATCGAGCCTGATTTTGAAAAGGCAAAAGTCAAATTGGAAGAGCTTAGGACGACTAAGAAGTCCGCATAAACTGTGTTTGAAATTAAGTGTGGAGTAAAAAGATGTTTGAGTCAGAATTAGATCAAGGTGATATATCTCAAACGTCAGTTGTAAGAAATATTTGCATGATATTCTCGTCCAAATATATCGCGGAGAAGATCCATAGTATTGCGCCTCAATTTAAAGTGGCTTTTTCCTCCCATGAAGATGCGGCAAAAGACATTGATGTGGCGACATGTGATCTCTGTATCATAGAATTGAGGGTAGCAGATTTCTTTTCCGACCTAGACTTGGCTAAAAGCTTGCTAGTCGCAAGGCCGATGTTGCCTATATTTGCCATGAGTCGAAATGATAATTTGGATTTAAAGGTCATGTCTTTTCACGCTGGTGTCATGGAGTTTCAATCACCAGATGCTGATATTCAGGAGATACTGGCTAGGGCAGAGTCTCTTGCGCGATTAGGAAAGGCGACAAGAGTTGTCGAGATTCAAAATGTTGAATTGTTAAAGACTATGAATGACATTTCCGCTTTGGAGAAGGAAAAATCCCAAAACCAGGCCACTCTGATGCATAATTCGAAAATGGCTTCACTTGGCGAGATGGCAGGAAATTTAGCTCATGAAATCAATAATCCTCTTGGGATTCTAAATGGAAGAATTTTGCAGATGAGAAAGATTCTCACTGCGGAAACTCCAGCCAAACAAGAGGCTTTGGACGTTCTTGAGAAAATGACCGCAGTATCAAAGCGAATTGCAAGTATTACAAAGGGCTTAAAATCGTTCTCACGTATGGGTGAAGCTGATCCTTTTGAAGAGATATCGATTCAAACTCTTGTTGAAGATACCCTAGCATTTTGTGCAGAGGGAATCAGACAACTTGGAATTGAGCTTAGAATTTGCGAGGTGGACCCAAAGTTGCGAATCAGCGGACGTCCGACTCAGGTTTCACAGGTTCTGCTTAATTTACTGAGTAATGCCAGGGATGCAGCCGAAACTTACGCGGAGAAGTGGGTTTCAATCAACATAGAATCCGATGATAAATTCGTCTGTTTGATGATTACAGACTCTGGCCCAGGACTTCCTGAACATTTGATTCAAAAGATATATGAGCCTTTCTTTACGACCAAGCCTGTGAACAAAGGGACTGGTCTTGGCCTTCCGATTAGCAAAAAGATATTAGAGGAGCACGGAGGGGAGTTGACGATAGATCGTGCCTGTCCAAACACTCGCTTTGTGGTGGTGATTCCAAAATTGCCGGGTTAGTTGAAGATCTCTGTCTTCCAAATTTGGAAAATCTTCTACTTCGATTTAATATGGCAGATTGGAAATCTAAGTCTCTAAGCTGTAAAATGAGAGGTAATTTTTCCAAGTTAGTACAGATAGGGAGGATTAAGAAATGTCCTTAAGCAGCGCCTTAAAAAGCCTGGTTGCCACGATTGTTTTGATGAGCTCGATGATGAGTCTATCTTCTTGTAAGAAGAAATCTAAATCCGATAGCAAATCCCTTGAGAACTTGGCCGGTGGAAACTTTAGAACAAACCTTTGTTGGGCCAATCCTTCTTCGTCTGATGGAAATGCTCCTTTGTTGGCTACATCGATTGCACTTGATCCTGCTTTAGATCAAGCGACGGCTGATCAAATGACTACGGAAGCGGTCTTAGCCTTGACGGCAGTTCCAAAGAGCGTACAAAACATTTTTTCAAGCATGAAGGGGATTATTTACCTCTCTTCAAAAGCGGGAGAGGATTGTACAGATCTCTTAAAAAATCGAGTTGGAAAAAATTTGCCGGAAGCTTGCTATCGAATCGGCCCAAATCGAGGCTCAAATTCCGGCCAGACATTAGAAATTATTCTTCAGGCAAGTAGCGAATCCATCCGGCATAATTTGGTTCGAGAATTTGGATATTTTATGGCGCAAGTGTTTTCAACCACCGATGTTATAGGCACCGACGGCGTCACACAGGTAGTTGCCAAACTTCCATTTGAGAAACCAGGATTCCTTCAAGACAAAGAGTTCTTAGCCAGTCGATTTATCAGTGACGTCAAAGGAGAGGGAATTTTTGACCCAAAAGTTGTGTTTAGCTACGCATTGAACGCCAAGAATGATGCGGAAGTTGCCCAAACGATTAGAGATGTGGTTTTTGCAGATGCTTTTGACTCCTACTATTGCAATAGCTGGTCTTTGAAGAATTTGGATATCATCGAAAAAGTCAAGAAACATGAGTTGCCATTTACAGAGTTAAAGAATGTAGAGAACACTCGCGTGATGATGGTAAAATTATTTCCCAAGTCCCACTTGGCATTTTCTGGTCTCCACTGCAAGTATTTTGCTGAACCATTTGATCCACTCTGTAGTCAACTGATCGCAAAGGAAGCAGCTTCTAGGCTGAGTGAGAAAACCTCATTGGGACTGTCTGGAACTGGTGGATCGTCAACATCGTCTTCGGTGGCAGCGACCATAAAATCAGCGCCATCTTCAGGGATATCAAGTCCAAGTCATTCTTCTATGAAAGCTGTACTGTCTCCTGTGACGACCGCTGCGATACATGCTGGGGGCAGCTACCCTGCTGGGTCTAGCACTGCAAGTGGAACAAAGACTTCTTCGAGCTCATCAGTTAGCAAGTCTCCTTCAAATGGGTTTACGAATTCATTTGGTGCTGGGGCATCAAATTCGACGGCAAGTAAATCTGGATCTACAGCAAGTACTTCAGGTCCTCAAGGTTCAAGCTCAAGTTCATCGAATGCAGGTCGCATCCCGCTTCAAGCCATTGGATTTAAGCCTATTCCATTTGTGACAAAGAGTTTGCCTAGTGGAACAAATGCTGAAGCTGCAAAAAAGGCAGCAGGATCTGCGGTTCTATCGACACCCCCTGCTAAGGGACTTGAAACAGCGGATCATTTGAAGACATTTTATAGCAATCAGACCCGGCTTGCCGAGATTGAAAAAGAAATGCAAAAGAAGGGGCCCTTAAATCCAGACTTTATGAGATTGCAGGGTGAGAGGCAGAATTTAAATAAAAGAATGGGAGATTCGTACACAAGTTTACCTGAAAATCTGCAAAAGAATATCGTTCAGGACAACGTGTCGGAAAAGGCGTTTTATAAGAAATTGAATGACAAAGCAAATCTTGACGCCGCGCTAGAAAAAGATGCCCAACTCGGAAAGTACAAAGACGAAGCTGCTAAGAAATTTGTTAAGCAACATCTATCTGGGTCAAAAGACGTCGACTCCATGAATACTGCTGATTTATATAAGGCGGTCGGCCAGGCACAGAAGGAGAAAGACGTTCGAACCGATGTTAGGAACGCCTATTATGGGACACTCGGAAGTCACCTAAAGGGAACGATGCAGTCTGGAGCCGATGGTGTTTCTAAATTTGGAAATGAGGTTTTACCAGAGATCGACCGTCTTGGAGTTTTGCCACCGGGTGTTTATGAGGCGTCTTACACGGGGACATTCTATGCATCAAAACTCTTATCAGGCGCAGGGTCTGTTGCCGAAGCGGGAAGTGATTTAGTAAGGGATCCCGAAGCCTTTTCAAAAAAATCTGCCGAGAATATCAAAGGTGCGGTGAATGCGACTATTGAAGATCGAAATGGACGAGCGGCGTTGTATCGAGATGGTGGGGCAGGAACGACTCAGTCCTATATTGCCGCATGGACTCCGGGAATTGGCAAGATGGAAAAAGCCATTACTGACGTTGACAATAATGGTGAAAATCTAAATCGCGATGGCGTTGCAAGAGTCTCTGACGGAATGATGGGTGTGAGTGATTTTTTTGGAGCCGCTGCATCTGGCGCAACGGCCGTGAAAGGTGTTTCAAGTCTATCTGGGAAATTTTTAACTCAGTCAGGGGGATTTGTCGATAAGGCGGGCGATGCGTCGCGACTGTCACATGCAGGAATGAAATCAGTGCCGGCCGGTGGAGTTGTGGACGACGCAGCAAAGGCAGGAAAAATAGCAGACAAGGCAGAAGACGCCGCGAGTGCAGATAAATCTGGAAAAAAGGTAAGCCCCTGTTTGGCTCTTGGCGATACAATTGATCCATGTGATTTAAAAGTAAATCCGGTAGCAGAGCGCTCCAAATCCCAGGTTTTAAGTGAGCAACTTTCAAGAGCAGTCGATCATGATGTGAGATTGCGGGAGCGAGTTGTCGAAGAATTAAAATCTACAAACCCAGACGGTACGGTGACAAAATCGGGAAATTTGCTGGATGATATATTGGATCAAGATCAGATTGCCAATAAAAGACCAGATAGCGCTGACTATCTGAAAGAAGGTGCCACTCAAAACCGAGAGCATTTGGCACGGAGCGCATCCGAATATCAAAGGGAGATGACAGATAAGTGGTCGGAATTGCAAAAATCGACTCCCGCTAAACCGAATATTTCTGACAGCGCATTATCAAGTCCCAGGAAGTATCAAGTGGATAGTTTGATTGCGCATGTTGAGGGGACAAAGAAACACTATGAAAAGCTCAAAGGCGTCGCAGATGAGGCTGTGGAAGCCGAAATGCTGAATCAAAATATTGGAAAGTACGTGAAAGAAAACCCAATGGATAAATTGGGCGGTGCGGGACCTTCGACTGGATACACCGCAGAAGGCCTGGTTGATGACGCCGTCAATCAAGCAATGAAAAGTCATTACCCGGGTGAGTTGGATAAAGCAAAAAAGGCGATGAACGAATCACTGGCTCAGTCTAGAGAGCAGTTAGTTAAGATGAAGCAAGGAAATGATAATTATCTTCAAAAAATGGAAATGAAGGAGCGAGACGGGTTTCTAACAAAAGCAGACACTGAGCAATTGGCCGAGGCTAGAGCGCTGAAGGAAAAATTTAAGGGAATGGATTTATCAATTCCAAAGCCGAGTGCACCTTCTGCAAATTTAAATACATTGATTGAGGCTACGAGCCAAAGAGGTCGATATCAATGGCAATTGGACTAGCAATTTCAGCAATATTATTCAGAAAATCCAAGTGCCTTTAATCCTGATTGCCAATGAAAATGCTGTACTCCAAAGATGTCTCGTTGATGAGGATCGAGAGACAAGCAATAGCATTCGCAAATGCCAAAGTCATTTTTTACAGATCTGAGATAAGCAGTATCATGTTCATCGGTGCGCACCGATGATTTTATCTCAACCAATGCCAGAGGTTTTCCAGGACGTTCGATTACCAAGTCAATCTCACCGCCATCTTTGGTTTGAAAGAAACTAAATCGGTAATCGAGTTTAAAGTATTCATTGAGCCTCATTGCTTCAGAAATAACGAGGTGCTCGAACGCAAAACCATAGGCATATGTTCCTGGGGTTACAAATTGCCGCAAGGATCTTGAAAGAGCTCTCTGAACACCGGTATCAAACAAATAAAACTTCGGACTTTTGCTTTGGCGCTTTCTAACTGATCTATGATATGGTTCAAGAAAGAATCCAAGTAATGTGTCTTCTAAAATTTGATAATATTTTTTGGCCGTCTTTTCGTGAACCAAGCAGTCGCGAGCCACTAAAGCAAAATTGACAATCTTTCCGTTTGATTGGGCTGCCACTTCAAGAAATTTGCGAAATGAATCTAGTTCTTGAATAAGATGTTCAGCCCAAACCTCTTCTTTCAGATAAGTTAGGCCATAGCTTGCCAAAAAATCTTCTTTATCAGAAACGGTATTCAGAGCAAAAACTTTGGGAAGTGAGCCATAGTTCAGAACGTTTGAGAGGTCAAACTTGTCTCCAAGCTCAATGTAAGTTAGTGGAAAAAGATTTCGAATGAATGCACGCCCTGCCAGTAAATTTGCACCACCGTGCCGCAATTTTCTAGCACTCGATCCCGTCAAAGCAAAATGTGGCGCGAGAAACTCCGTATTTTCGATAATTCTATGGACTGCATCTAGCAGACGAGGGATTTTTTGAATTTCATCAATGACAACCCACTCAGGTTGAGTCGTCTTGCACTCAGAATATAAAAGTTCAGGATCCGATCGATATCTATCTTCTGTATTTTGATTTAACAGGTCGAGCCAAAGTGTCTTCTCACTGGGAATTGAAGTCCGAAGGAGACTGGTTTTACCCGTCCCCCTTGCTCCAAAGAGGAAAAAGCTATGATTTTTCGGTAAGTTACAATATCTTTTAAACACAAACACACCTCAATACGGATTTGCACGCCATATCCGTATTGTAGTGTGTTTATATGTAAATGTCAATTTTAACAGTTAGTTGCAAATTAGCCATAGATTCGAATAAATCAAAACACGCAAGAATTTGATGAAAGCTGCTGCCAAATATTGACAGCAGTCGTATCCACTAATTTAAGAACTGAATCGCTTCGACGTCATTGCGTCCGTCAGGCCTGTTCCCCAGAAAATCTTCAAATGCAGAATTATCAGCTTTGCCAAACCCAATCAAAAGAGAGATTGCGAACAGTGTTGATGGTGTAAAATCTGTTTGCCAATTTTTATCTTACGACGTGCCCTCGATATTGCGCGCATTCAGTTCAAAGACTTGACGCTATCTTTTTCAAACAAACCAAATCGGTGGCCATCTGGGTCTGTGATTTGCCATATTTTGCCATATGAAGGCAGGTTTGCAGGGCCAAATCGTTTACTGCCACCGTGCTTCTCTGCGAGGTTTGCAATTTCTGCAGCATCTTCAAAGGAAAAATATAAAATCGGTGACGAAGACGAAGAGATTGAGGATGACGAGGGCACTAAACTAATTCCGTAGGTGCAATCTTTTGGAACTTCAAGGACGGCGTAGCGATGAATTTCTGCGGGAGACTTCTTCCATCCAAAAACCTTTTCATAAAAGGCCAGAGATGCTGCCAGATCACTAACGTGAATTTCAATTTGTACAAGTTTCCCGGTACCTAGTGACGACATCGCAGGTGATTCCCTAAAAAAAGTGCTAAATTTTCTGATCCGAACCTAAAAGCTTATCTCAAATTTTGATCTTGAACGACGACCAGTTTGTTGTCTGGACCGACAAAGACAGGTCCAATAACTTGACGATTTACAAACTTAGAAGGGTCGTTCACGGACCATCGATGTTCCAGATATTTTCTGACAACGGTTTGTTTGATTCTGGAATTGTCTGGATTCGCATCGGTTAAGATCGGTTCAATAAATCTAGAGGATTCAGAAATTTCTTGCTCGCAAAGAACCTCAGAGGCGGCAAAGCGAACTCTTTCATCCGGATCTTTCAAAAAATGGGAAATTTTTTCAGCTAAACCCAGCTTTTTATAGTCCGCTAAGTGGCACAAAATATCGTAATTTTTATCGGTTTGTGCCTGGTCAAAACTGACATCGTGAAAATTCAAAACACTTAAGAGGCATTCAATAACATGGTCCTCGCTATCTCCAAGTGCCTTTAAAATCTTGATGGGCCATGCGATTCGAGTCGTGCTTTTCAATTGGTCCAATACATAGGGCAAGGCTTGATCTTTGAATTTTACGATCCCCTCCATGCAGGATTCTTTCTCGCGGGAGTCATTGATACCGTGCTCGAGGCTATATTCAAAGCGGCTCAAAAGTGCAGGTACTGCCTTAGATGCATCGCTGACCTCTCGGCTGATGTAATCAATTGCGCCGACACGGTCGTCACGAATGGCTTTTGCGTTTTTAATGGTGTCTGTGGCCTTCTGAATTTTGCTGTCACTAGGTCCACTTTTGAAAAAATCAAATATTCCCACTGGTTACTACTCCTAACGGAAGATCATAGTATCAATAAATTTAGAGGTCCATCTTAGCGCCAAAAGTCTATTGGCGTCAGTATAATTCATTGGCGATAAGATCTCAGGGCTTACCGATCCATAAATCTGACACTTTTAGACTTTAAATGGCTGGATCATTGCGAAAAAGCATATTATTTAATCATCTTCTTTTTTTATTATACATGACCATTTTAAGGTACCGAGATAGAGTAATGTCTCTTGGGATCCATATGAAATGATTGAGAGGTCACTCATAAAGAGGTGACTTATATAGCGAGGGACGGTCGGGGTTCGCACCTAGTTTTCGGAGTAATTTTTTATGTCACAATTTAATGATGTAACGGCGATCGTTTTGGCTGCGGGTAAGGGCACTCGAATGAAAAGTGCAAAACCCAAGGTACTTCATGAAGTTCTTGGAATGCCGATGTTGAAATGGGTCCTAGAAGCCGTTCATGGCGCTGGCGTTGAGGATCAAACGATTATATTAAGTCAGGATCATCAGGGGTTTGAAAATTTTTTAAATGATTTTCCAGAGGTCTCTATCGCTGTTCAGCCGACTCAGCAAGGAACTGGCGACGCTGTTTCCTCGGCAGCATGTGCATTTAAGAATGTAAAAACTCCAAGTTATTCAAAAGGAGTCTTGCAAAGAGGAAAGCAAAAAAACGCGAGCGAGAGAATGTGGACGTTAATTGTTGCTGGAGATACACCTGCAATTTCTTCGCAGACTTTGAAGGATTTTATCGGTGCGGTGAAGGGTTCCGGGAAAAAACTAGGAGTGCTTGGGACTCGCATGCCAGACCCTAGGGGGTATGGACGATTGGTTTGTAGTCAACAAAAGACATTAGCTCGAATTGTCGAGGAGCGTGATGCCGATTTGGAAACAAAAAAAATTAATTTGTGCAATACCGGGGTAATTGTTGCGCAGACTGAATATTTGTTTGAGCTATTGTCACAGGTCACACCAAATAACGCTCAGAATGAATATTATCTAACAGATATTTTTTCGATTAGTGCTGATCGAGAGCATTTGGCATTCGTTTATGAAACAGCAATTCCAACTGAGTTTTCTGGCATTAATGATCGAGGTCAGTTGGAAAGTCTTGAAAATTGGATGCTAGATAAAAAAATGGCGCAATTGATGCTAAGTGGAGTGACGATTCATCGTTCTCAATCTGTTTATTTAGAGGGGTCAGTAAAAATTGAGGCGGACACAGAAATCTTCCCTCAGGTTGTTTTAACAGGGGACACCCGCATCGCTCGCAATTGTACTATTGGCCCAGGTGCAATGATTCAAGATTCACATTTATCTGCGGGAGTGGTCGTTGGTTCCTCAGCAGTCATAGTGCGGAGTCAAATCGAAGCTGGCAGAGTCATTCCTGCAGGAGCAGTCATTGTGGATTCTGTTAGTTAGATGTAAAAATGCAAGGAGTATAAAAACATGTGCGGAGTCGTTGGAATTGTTAGCAGCACAAGATGTGTCCAGAATATTTTTGAAGGCCTTCAAAGATTAGAATACCGTGGGTATGATTCCGCTGGTATCGCAACTCTATTTGAAGGCAAAATTCACATAGCGAAAAGCGAAGGGAAGTTGAAAAACCTCGAACCCTTACTTTCGAAGTTGCCTCAAAATAGTGGAATTGGAATGGGTCACACAAGATGGGCAACCCACGGTGCTCCCACAACTCTTAATGCTCACCCACATGTTACTGATGAAATCGCTTTGATTCACAACGGCATCATTGAGAACTACCGCGAACTCAAGGAAACTTTGATTCGAGAGGGCGTTAAATTTCTGTCTGAAACTGATTCCGAAGTCGTATTGCATTTACTAGCAAAGGAACTTTCGAAAGGCACCGCGATGCTAGATGCATTGAAAGGTGTCGTGAAACAGTTGCATGGTGCCTATGGTCTCGGTGTTATGTGGAAAGGGGATCCAAACTCTCTTTATATCGTAAAACAAGGATCACCAGTCGTTATTGGACTTGGTAAGACCGAGAATTATTTTGCTAGTGACGCTTTAGCACTGTTGCCATTGACACAAAAGATTATCTTTTTGAATGACGGTGAAATCGGTAAGATCACAGCTAGTGATGTTCAGGTCTGGGATTTTTCAGGCAAGCTTTTGAAGCGTGATCCATCCATTCTCAATTGGTCGGCAAGCTCCGCTGATAAAGCTGGGTTTCGCCACTATATGTTAAAAGAGATTCATGAACAACCTGCGGTGATTGCCAATACAATTTCCCGGTTGGTGAATTTTGGATCGAGTGAAATTAATATTGGCGAACTCGGATTGAATGAATTGGATTTGCAATCGGTGCGAAACATTATTTATGTTGCCTGTGGCACAGCACATTATTCGGCGATGATTGCAAAGTATTGTGTGGAGCAGATGACTGGAATTCCAGTGTCTGTAGAGTTAGCCAGTGAATTTCGCTATCGAGATCCTTATTTGAATCAGAATACTCTCGTCATTGCAGTCACTCAATCTGGTGAGACTGCTGATACTTTGGCCTGCATCAAACACGCTGTTTCAAAAGGTTGCCAGACCTACAGTGTTTGTAATGTAAGATTCTCGAGTATTCCTCGAGCATGCCAAGCGACTTTGTATATGGAAGCCGGTCCTGAAGTCGGCGTCGCATCAACTAAGGCGTTTACGTCAATGGTATTGTGCCACTATTTGTTTGGTATGGCATTTGCTCAAGAAATTGCAAAAGGCAAAAGTGGGAATAGTGACAATAATCTGAATGCAACTGACAAAAAAGTCGCTTCGCGAGTAAATTTTGCGGCCAATTTTGAAGCTTTAAAAGTACTTCCCAGTTTAGTTGATAGAGCTATTAACTCCTCGGGTCTGATTGAAGACGTCGCCGTCAAGTATTATGAGTCTTTGAACTGTTTGTTTCTCGGCAGAGGGCCAAGCTTTATGGTGGCCTTGGAAGGCGCACTGAAATTGAAAGAAATTTCATATATTCATGCTGAAGGCTATGCTGGTGGCGAGTTGAAACATGGGCCTATAGCATTAGTTGATAAGCACATGCCGATCGTTGCTATTGCACCCTTAGATCTTCATTATGAGAAAATGATTTCCAATATCGAAGAAGTTAGAGCAAGAGAAGGGGTTATTATTGGAGTTGGGGATATTAATGATTCTAAATTAAAATCCTTAAGTGTCGATTTTATTCCTTGCCCTCAAAGCCAAGACAGTTGTTTACAAACGATCTTGTCTGTAGTGCCGATGCAATTTTTATCATACTTTATTGCGGTTAAACGCGGTACCGATGTGGATCAACCAAGGAATTTGGCTAAATCAGTGACTGTTGAATAGCTCTGAGTTTCATATTTTAGGTTAGGAGCGTCTTGTGCTGAATAGAAGTGAACAGCTACTCGCCGGCTTAAATGAAGCTCAAAGAAAGGCTGCAACAATATTGGAAGGGCCAGCCGTGGTATTCGCTGGCGCTGGCAGCGGAAAGACCCGAATCATTACGACGAGAGTGGCTTGGCTGATTGAACAAGGGGTTCGACCTTGGGAAATCTTGGCAGTCACTTTTACAAACAAAGCTGCTGCAGAAATGCGGGAGCGACTGAGACATATGAGTCACGATGCAGAAAGATCGCTAGTGACCACCTTCCATTCTGCATGCGCAAGATGGTTGAGGGAATTTGCTCCTGAGCTAGGTTTTACCTCAGACTTTTCGATTTATGACGATTCTGATTCCAATTCTGTGATCAAAAAGATTATGAAGACCGCAAACTATCCATTGGATAAGGAAACAACTGCTGCGGAGCTTAGAATAGGAATCAATGAGGCAAAGACGTTAGGTCTGTTTCCATCTGACGCCGTTAAGGAAAGAACTCTTTTTAATAAGTTTATGCCAACCGGCGGAATTGAAGTGTACCGGGCTTACCAAGAGTCCTTGGCCATGTCGAATGCAATGGATTTTGGCGACTTGATCATGAATATGCTGCTGTTGTTGCGCACAAATGAACGCGTACGTAGGGCGATGCAAAGTCGTTTCAAATATGTTTTGGTTGATGAGTATCAAGATACGAACCGCCCCCAAATGGAGCTCATCGAACAAATCAGCGCATTGCATGGAAATATATTTATTGTCGGCGATGATGATCAGTCTATCTATTCTTGGAGAGGCGCGGTTCCTTCTAATATTTTGGATTTCAATAAAATTTACCCATCTGCACAGATTTGCAAGTTAGAGGAAAACTACCGATGCACGGCCAACATTGTAAATGCAGCTGCTGCTGTCGTGTCCAATAATACTGTTAGAGCTGAAAAGACTTTGAAGACCAGTAACCCAGCGGGCGAAAAGATTGAATTTCGCTATGAAACAGATGGAGAATTTGAGGCCTATTGGGTTGCAAAACAGATTCAAGACGAAGTTAAGACCTTTGACTACGACGATGTTGCTATTTTTTACAGGACAAATAGTCAAAGCCGTGTGTTAGAAGACGCGTTGCGACGCGATAATATCCCTTATCGCATCTACGGATCTGTAAGGTTCTATGATCGAGCAGAGGTCAAAGATATTTTGGCCTATCTAAAGATCCTCGTGAATCCGCGCGATGATGTTTCGTTTATGAGGGCATTAAATATTCCCGCGCGTGGCCTTGGTGATTCTGCTGAAGAAGCAATTCAAAAATACTCCAGAGATCATGATGTGGGTCACTATGAAGCTGCCAAGGTCTTGGCGACACAAGGTATTCCTAGATTATCCAATAAATTGCGCGATTTTGTAACATTGCTCGAAGGACTAAACACCGACTTAGTTACTTTAAAGTTGAATGAAGTGATTGAAGAATTGGCAGATAGGATCGGATACTTCCCATATATATTGAAGAAGTTTCCGGATCAGGCAGAGGACAAAGAAGAAAACGTTATGGAGCTCGCATCCGCGATTGCGCAATACGCAGAGGAGTTTCCAGATGCCAAAGTTGGTGATTGGTTACAATCGGTAACTTTATCGACGGACGTTGATGGAAGTGGCGATGTGCGCGGAGTTACGATGATGACACTTCATATGGCGAAGGGTCTTGAGTTTGATAGAGTTTATCTGACAGGACTTGAAGATGGGTTGCTACCTCATTTTAATTCCATTGACGAGTTAACCACTCTAGAAGAGGAAAGAAGACTCCTATATGTGGGAATGACACGAGCAAAAAAGAAGCTGTCTTTGACGGCCGCTCATATGAGACGAACTTGGGGGCAGATTTCTGCAAACGATGTGTCGCGATTTTTGGGAGAGATACCTGAAAAATATGTCAAAAATTTGACGCCACAAAAGCCTATAGAGACATTTGTAGATCGTCACGTAAAAGGTCATCGAACAACGCGTCTAGATAAGGATGATGAGCCCTATTACGAATTTAATGACGAGTCTGTTTCCAATAGTGAGGTTTTAGAGATTGGAGCTACAGTCTCTCATCCAACTTATGGCACTGGGACTATTGAAGAAATTCAAACTAATTGGGGTAAGCCCAAAATAGTTGTTCGATTCGCAGATTTTGGACTTCGACGGGTTGATGCTCATCACTTGAATCATTAGTTTCGCGCCAGCGACTAATTGAGGTGTGAAATTTAGACATTCATAAGATCCAAGTTATAATAAAAATATCCCTTAATGATCATCCAGTTACTGAACTGAATTTAGTAGATTCGCTAGGCTCCAAATATCCATGGTGCCTGCTAATTTTCTGACGAAGTTCGACGATAAGCCACATAGAGGATTTCAATGCGTGTTGTAAAACGCAAATTTGGCGATAAGCTCTTGGAGAAGGGGCCATACTGTTTGTTTGTCTGGGCAACTCTTGTTTTGCTATTGAGTATGTATCGAGGCCAATCGTCTGTCAGTCTCTATTTATCTTTAAAAGACAGCGAAGTTGTTTTGTCCAAGACGGTTGATGCGCTTCGGGCAGAAAATATCAGACTTGAAGGGGAGATACACAAAATTAAGACAAGTAAAGACTACGCACGGAAATTACTAAGAGATCGGTACCACATCACTGAGTTGGACGAAAAAATAGTATATTTTGCGGATTAAGTAGAAGACTTAAAAAAAATTGTTTGGAAACAGAAAAGGATGAGTATGAGAAAAAATTCAATGATCAAAAAAATCGGGCTTCTCGCGGGATTAATTTTCGTTGTCACCAGTTGTGGAACAGCGAATGTCAATAAGGTTTTCTTCTCTAAAGACGAATCGGCGTCGGCCAACTTGGAACGAGCACAAATGGCTTATGACCGAGGAGATTTTGATCTGGCCGAGGAACTTGCTACAAAGGCATACGATAACTCCACAAATAACGGTGATGCTGCCGTACTATTGGGAAGCGTGATGCTTAGCAAATCTGGCATCGATGTTTTTCAACTTGTTGCTAAATTGGCAGAGTTATCAACGCCAGCTACGACGACAACAACAACCTCAACTGCAACCGATAAGTGTTCGTCTTCTACTTCAACAGCAGCGGGTTCTATTACAAGGTTAAGCTGTCTATTGCTGAATCTTTCCACTACTGATGTTGCCAATTTGGGAACTGATGTCACATTGACGAGCGATGGCCTCAAGTCACTTGGTAGCTATTACAAGCCGAACCCGGTCACTGATAAGTTACGGGAGTCTGTTTCAGTTTTAAATTATGCAAATAAAGGCATTAAATTCTTATGTCCCTTCATAAATAAAAAGACAGTTTTCAAGGATTCGATCGACGATCGCCATAAAGATTCTGTTTGTGGTGATAAGACAGGCACAAATTTCAATAGTGCAAAGGCTCACGTGTCCTTTGCCCTTCTTCACTTGGTTGAAGCTCTTGTATTTCAGCAAGGGATTCTTATCGATGCATCAGGATCAACCGGAAAGGTTGGTATCAATACAATCTCGACTTCAGTGAATTCTAAAAGTTTCACCACTGTTTCGTCATTCGTTTCAACGATGGATGAGTTTAAAACAGTGGTCGATGCATTGGCAGATACAACGAGTTCGACGTCACAAATTGCCCTGGCTATTGACGGCCTCATTGTGGTCGCGAATTCTTTCTCAGAGGCAGGCGTACCTTCATCTGTGACTTCCACGATTACCGGTGGGCTCACTAAACTTAAAGAGACAGCTTCTACTCTTTCCAAGGCTGCTGGTAGTGGATCAAGCACTTCAAACTTTCAAGCGCAAGCTTTGAAGGGTCAAATTAATGAGAAGTATGCAGGGACCATGGCCTCGAAAATTGATACTGTTTGTGGAAAGAAAGAAACATCCACTTGCAGTGAAACTCAAAAAACACAAATCTGTGCAAGTTACTCGGGGATCTCTCAAGGAGTAGATCCTGCAAAGTTGTCGAAGCCAGATATTTGTAAATAAAAGCCTGTTGAAGGCAAGTTCGGCAATGTTAAAAATAGAGGTCTGGCGAAAAATCTTTCTTGCCGCCGAAGTGTAAATTTATTGGTCAAAATTTCAAACCATTGCATAGGGAACCCTAGGTTGGGTAATCCATATCATAGTGTTTTTACTAAAAGTTTATTCGCTCAACCAAGTTTTTTAATTGCGGTTTTCGCATTGGCAGGAAATGCCTGCGCAGAAAATAACACAAAATTTAGTGAAGCATTGCGCTTGGCCGGAAAAGGAATCCTTGCAAGCGGCGCTCTTGAATCCGATGTGGAACTTGATCAATATGATGCCGGCACACAGAGAATCTATACTATAAAAAGAAAGTAATTTTGG
>JAPLFV010000092.1 GCA_026390495.1 Pseudomonadota bacterium
ACTGAGGCATTCATCGTGAAAAAAATACTGTTTGGCTTAATTTTCATCATCTTAATGGTTTGCTTGGCAGCGGTCTTTTCCATCAATTTTTTGAATGACTGGGCGACTAAGCCACTTAAAATTGAAACGGAAGTCATTGTTGAATTGACACCAGGCTCTTCAATAAAAAAACTGTCTTTAACTCTTATGGATAATAACCTAATAGACAACGATATTCTGTTTCAAGCATGGATGCGTCTCAATGGAGGCTACCAACGCTTTCAAGCAGGAAAATACAGTTTTTCAGGTGACATTACCCCGAAGGTGATAAAAGACAAAATGCAAAGAGGTGATACATATAAACCTGTAGCATTATCCGTGTCGATTCCAGAAGGATTTACAATTCGACAGTTAAACGAAAGACTTTCTGCTAAAAAGGTAGCTACATTAGACGAACTAAACTTTCTAGTTCGCGATCAGAGCTTTATCAAATCACTAGGAATTTCGAGCAAAACATTGGAAGGTTTCATATATCCTGCCACCTATTCATTTGAAGTTATGCCGACTGCTAAGGAGTTTTATTCCAAAACAGTCGCTACATTTTTTGAGAAGTTACCAAAAAACTACGAGGATCGCATAAAATTAAAGGGCTTATCCTTAGGCGAAGCCGTTACTTTTGCGTCACTCATTGAATTAGAAACCATGCAAGAGTCAGAAAAACCAATGATTTCTGAAGTCATTTGGCGCAGGCTCAAGAAAAAAGAAGCGCTTGGAATTGACGCCGCCATTATTTATGGAATTCCCAATTACAGCGGTGACATAAAGTGGAGCCATTTAAAGGATGCAAAAAACCTCTATAATACGCGTATTCACCGGGGGTTGCCACCTACACCTATAGGCTCACCTTCTATTTCTTCACTCGAAGCAGTACTTAACCCAACAGATTTGGGTTACTATTATTATATGCTAGATTCGAGCGATCGAAGTAAACATTTGTTCAGCAAATCACTCAACGAGCATAATGCGAATGTAAAAAAATATTTACGTTCAATAGATTGAGAGTATTAGAAGCAGAAATAACGTCCAATCGTAGCCAAGAATCTTCATAACATTTTCAGGAGAATACATGTCAAAGAAAACCGCGAAAACACCTCCTAAGAACCTGTCTAAATCCGAGGTTGGATCAACACAGCCAAAAAAAGTGAGTGCAAGCCAAGGTGGATCTCGAGAAGACAGAAATGATCATAGGGTGCCTATTCAGATGCTTGTAGACTATAAAACAGGCGGAAATTACCTTTTTGATTTTTGTAGAGATTTGGGCACTGGAGGAGTTTTCATTGAATCAAAAACACCTCTTTCAGTCGGCTCAGATTTGGAGCTCACCTTCACCATACCTGATAGCAAAGAAACATTGAGAACATCTGGCAAAGTCATCTGGAGTCAACCCCCAGTTACCGAACGCCAAGACATTACACCGGGTATGGGCGTCCAGTTTGCTAATTTTTCTGAGTCAAATCGCAAAACACTAGATCAATTTATAGCACGTTATGGATCACATAGAGGCGAAGGTCCCCATAAACGAAAGGCATCATAATTTAATTCAGGACTTGTCTGGAACTTTGATTGAGTTAGCCACTTCAGCTCTTGCTTCAAAGACTAGTTGGCTATCTTGTGATCATTTTCAAGTTGTAATTTATCTGAATCTTTATTTGCGAAAGCAACCAATTTTCCAATAGAGGAGCTTTTAGGCTCACTCTGCAATTGAACTATAACCAGAATTATCTTGCGACTAGCAATCCAATGACCTGTACCTTCGAAATCCCATCGCCCACTGATTCCATTGATTTGAATTGAAACCGACTGAACCGCAGGCCATTCGGATCCCTCTAAAAATCGAGTACGCAATTGCACGACATCAAGACCACTCTCGATTCCAAATTGCCCAAATTTAGAAAATGCAATTTCTGGAGCTTCTTTCCCCATGCGTCCACACAAACCACGACTAACACCTAAATACTGATCTGATTCATCAATAGCAAATGCGTATCCAGGAAACGATTCAACAAATTCACGAAACTCGCTCAAACTCAATCCAGCAAGTCCAGGATTCTTCCTTCGATTTGCTTGAAGACGACCGATTGCTGCTATAGAACTGAGATGCACTATCCCTCCGAAGACAAGTGTACCGACAAATAGCCATGCCAATTCTTTTCTTTCTCCGGTATTTGCTCGCTCAATCCAAGGATAGCGAAGTACAAATGCCGGTCTCTTTTCAACATCATCTAGTCTAAGATATCCAACACCACCACCCCGACGCTCCAATTTTCCATAGAAAGTTCTATCACCTTTCATCATCAACTGAGATGCCAAAACATCTTTCGGGACTTCAGTGGGCTGAGATAAATCAAACAGTGATATCGTGGATTCGGGCAAATTCGCCCAGGAGGCCAATTCATTTTTCGCCAATGCACGCCCGAGAATGAGAGTTCCTTGTGAACGTTGACCATTCTTAAAATGTCTAAACATCAGTGATATCGGCCTGGAATCAATTTGAACAATTCCAGACGTCATTCCTTGCTGCTCGGCAAGATCTAAAATTCTTGCATCTTTATTCAGTCCCATCTGCGCTTTTTGAGTTATTTGCAGCTCACCAGAAGGCGTGGCCAAGTCTCTCATCATCTCAACAATGAGTTTTCGATCAGAATCGTACCAACTCACATAATCAAATCTATAAAGGTCAAGGCCAAATTCTTGAATCGATTTGACTGCTGACCTTGGATTCTTTGAAAAGTCTGTCGCTCCTGATCGAGTTAGATATTTGGCTTTGCGAATATCACTCTGGAGCTCAAGTGCAATCCTAGAAATGTTCGCAGAAATGCTTTGGCCAAAATCGGCAATTCTCAATTCATCAACTCGATCATAAAGAGATTTGATCCAAAAGGCGCCGGAGAAAAACATCAAGGTAGCTAGCAGTATGCTAACACCCATGACTGCGAATTTTAGATTTTGATTTTGACTTTGTTCACTCATGGAAGGCCTATCGGATGGGCTCGTAAAGAACTAAATGCTAAAACAACAAATTTGAGTTGGTTTTTTTATAAAAAGAATCAATAACTAACCTAAAATCAGCTTGTTCAGAACCCCAAGAATAAATTTTTGACGCTAAATTCAAGAGTTTCTTTTCAAACCTAAGCGATCTAGAGACGCCTAACAAGTTTCGCGCGAGAATGGCAAGTCTTCGAATCTAATGGCATAATATTGTTAACATGAATTCATTTAAGGAAGGGACACAAAATGACTGATCAATTGGAAAACACGAGCTTCATGCGGTCGCTTTGCATGGGGAAAATTGAAGAAGGAATTC
>JAPLFV010000201.1 GCA_026390495.1 Pseudomonadota bacterium
CGGCATATGTCAAAGTTATTATGCCTACTTAAGTATATGTTATTATTATTATTTTTATAACTCGCTAAGGACTTTGTCAGCTTGCGCCGATAAAACTTTTAGACTGGAACACGGTCCAATAACGGGAGGGGAAGAAATGAAACATTCAAATCAATTTATGCTGGTAATTCTTTCAAGCACTTTGTCTTTGACAGGCTGCTTTAAAGGAAAAACTTCGGAAGTAAAAAGCTCGTCATTCACCAAAAAAATTGGCAACGAATACTATTTTAGAACAAAACCTGATAAAGGCAAATTGGCAGCTCTACTTGAACCAAAGAAAAAATATAAACTTGATACGATTAAATTTAATATTCAGAACGACAAAGGTTCGAAACTGAACTTTGATATAAACCCTCAAATTATTATTCCACGTCCATGCGTCCCTACCGAAACCATTGGTTGTACTGAAAGCGATTATAAAAAAGCGCAGTCCAGTCTAAATGATCCAGTAAGAGGAGACCCCATTGCTGACAATACTGCTGCAGGTGGAGACAACGGTAGAGTCGTTGCTGACAATACCGCTGCAGGTGGAGACAACGGCAGAGTCGTTGCTGACAATACTGCTGCAGGTGGAGACAACGGTAGAGTCGTTGCTGACAATGACGCCGCTAGCGGTGGAAACCCACTTTACTTGGCCTCGACCGATGAGTATGTGGTTTTCACAGTCAATGAAAAAGATCTTCCAGGAGAATTAAAGGTAGAGTTAGACAATGTGATAAGTTCAACATCAAAAGCTGCTTTGGGACTCGACAATGGCGGAACTAAGCCTTGTGGCAACGACCCAGACTGCGGATCGGCCGGATTCCAGATTTCATATGGCTTGCTCGGCGATGGCAATTCTCAAAGTCTAGGTCTCGCAAACAAGCCAGAACCTATCATCATTGATGCAACTGTTGGAGTGCAAGAGGTAAAAAAATAATCACAGAACAGATATAGATCGCTAAATATCCAAAATCTTTCAACTGCGACCGGAAAACTTTCTTGTCGCAGTTTTTTTGCGACTTGCGAATGGAGGGTCCAAGGCAAGTTTCCATTCCAATAGCACTGGGTCTCGTGCTAACGTCCTTCATCGAGCACACAGGGCATTTTGAGGATTAGTCATTTTGAAGGACTGACAATGAAAATCATTTTTATGGGGTCTCCTGATGAAGTCATTTATCCGTTGGAAGCCATTTCAAAATCGCCCAGGCACCAACTCATTGCGGTTGTAAGCCAACCAAGCCGCCCAGCAGGTCGAGGCGGTAAAGAGCTAGATCCTCCTGTTGCTCAATGGGCAAAGCAAAACAACATCCTTTGTCTACAACCTCCATCTGCAAAAGCAAATGATTTCCTAGAAGAGCTTCGCAGCCTTTCTCCAGATGTCATAGTCACTGCGGCATATGGGCAAATTCTCAGTGATGAATTTCTAAAAATACCTCGCCGTGCAACAATCAATATCCATCCTTCAAAATTGCCTGAGTATCGAGGTGCGACTCCCGTTCCTCAAGCTCTATTGAATGGAGATCATTCAACAGCCCTAACCATTTTATTTACCGTCAAGAAACTAGACGCTGGAAACATCATTCTGCAAAAAGATTTTGCGATTCAACCAAAGGAAACATCTGGAGACTTAACAAGAAGACTGTTTTTAGCAAGTTCCTCTATGATCATCGACGCCATAAACCTATTGGAAGATCCATTGTTTGTGGGAGAACCCCAAAATGATCAGTCAGCAACATTTTGTAAAAAGATTGCAAAAGAATCTGGAGAAATAGACTGGAACTTACCAGCAGAAAGTATTTTCAACCGATATAGAGCCCATGAGCCTTGGCCAGGAACTTGGTCGTTTCTTGCTGGAAAGAGAATTTCTATCACTGATATGTCCATCGAAGATTCGTCCATTCAAGCTCAGTCGAAAGCACCTCTTCCCGGCTCTATCATTTTCGATAAGGCTGGAAGAAAGCTTTTGGTAAGTACATCCCATGGTTCGCTTGCAATCCTCCAACTCAAACCTGCTGGAGGAAAAGTCATGGATGCCATCAGTTTTTGGAACGGAGTTAAAGATAAAACATCGGCCCGTTTTGGGCCTGAGTCTGCCACATCTTAATTTCGAGAACGTCGTCAAATTGACTTTTCGTTTTAGAGGAAATTTATGAGTACCCAAACCTCGATGCTAAGGAAGACAAATATAGCCGTCTGCATATCCGGCGGAGGACGATCCTTAACAAATCTATTAGACTACCAAAAAAACGCAAATTGGGAGGTTGCGGCTATCGTCAGCTCATCCACATCTTGCGCCGGAAATTCAATTGCGGAAAAACATAAAATCCCCTTACTTATTGGCGATTTTAAACAGAAAGACATCGAGGGTACGACTCAATTGGTTTCATCTTTGGAAGCTTTCCTAAAGGAAAATCAGATAGAGTGGATCGTACTTGCAGGGTTTCTAAAATTGTTTCCAGCGCTTCGGGATTTCAATCAAAGAGTTATCAACATACATCCGGCACTCCTGCCAAAATTTGGAGGAAAAGGCATGTATGGGAAAAACGTTCATGAGGCAGTTATTGCTGCCAAAGAACAAGAAACAGGCGCTACAGTTCATTTTGTCAATGGCAGGTACGACGAAGGGGCATTAATCTCACAAATTAAAGTCGCCGTTGAATCAAGTGACACTCCTGAATCCGTTGCAGCAAAAGTGTTCGCTGCAGAGTGCCTGCTGCTCCCCAAAACACTGGATAAACTCATTCACGGACTACTTCCTAACTCTCAAAAATCAGTCGAGCAATTCTAATTATGAAACATTCGCATATAAACTCATCGTCGCAAGTGCCATCAAAAGGTTTAGACCTTCAGCTTTCTCCCTATTTAAACCTGTTCAATAACAGCTGGTCCCATTTCATAAAAACACAATATCAGGGGTCGTATCCCGTGGTTCAAGCGGCCGATTATGCTTTGACGGGTTCAGGCAAACGCATTCGAGCCATGTTAGCACTTCTTTCTGCTGAGGCATGCGGTAGTGACAAGCGCTTTGGCTTATCAGCATCAGTCGCCATAGAAATGGTCCACGCCTATAGTCTTGCTCACGATGACTTGCCATGTATGGACAACGATGATTGGAGGCGTGGTCGTCCTTCGCTTCATCGGGCCTTTAGCGAATCCACTGCATTATTGGCAGGAGATGGTCTGCTAACAGACAGTTTTCGAGTTTTGACGGACTCCTCATTTTTTCCGGATAATTGCCTGGTACGAGAACAAGATAGATTAAGGCAAGTTTCCTATCTGGCAAAATCTGCAGGCACATTTGGAATGGTGCTTGGTCAAAATTTAGATCTTCATTGGACCAATCAAAAAGATGATGTCACTGAAAAGATTTTGGAACAAATCCACTATTTAAAAACAGGAGAACTCCTGGGCGCAAGCTGTGCACTGGGAGCAATTTCAGCGGGAGCAAACGCCACTGATGCCGATCACTTTTTTGAATTTGGACGTTTGATTGGCCTGGCATTTCAAGCAATTGATGACACTGTCGACAGTTCACTCCATTCAGGTAAATCAATGGGAAAAGACATCGCACAAGGAAAGTTAACCTACTTGACGTTTTATACCAAAGCGCAGGTACTGGAAATCGCGAAAGATCTGACTCACCAGGCACTACGCCATATCGAGTCTAAGTCATCGAGATTACTGGGTGAATTAGTACAGTCCCTGGTGTTTAGAGACAGATAGGTTTAGATGAGTTAACAATCTCAAAATCACCTCTTCTATCTACACCTCAAAATGGTTGGATTCTCAATGAGGAAAATTTTGAATATAGCGTGCTTACCTTTCGAGAAAGGCAAGCTGGAATTAGCGTGATCTACGATCCTGATGAAGATTCCTATAGCTACAATGCATATTGTATTGAGACTAAATTGCTTGAAGAATTATTTACCTGTGAATATCAATTTTTGGCGGATGCCTTAGAAACAATAAATCAAGAGTTTGGAACCTGGGAGTTAGTCGACTTATCTGCCAAGAAAGGATGTGGATCCTGCGTCGCAAAAGGAGCTCAATCATGAATGTATCCAGGCTATCGAAGTCCCGTTTATTTCCGGCAATCTTTTTTATTTTTTTTTCAGCAAACCTGGCGGCTCAAGAACTAAAATTACTCCCAATTGAAGCCTCCAGCCCTAAAGAGGATCTCCGAAAAAAGATTTTCACGACACGTATTTCAGAGCGCCGATGTGAGATTTTGAGTCGAGATCCCGTGCCGAATATATCGGTGGATTCCGAACTTCAATCGACAGTAAAAGACCTCTTATCAAGTCTGCAGACGAGAAATGACAAAAGCCTTTTAAAGATGTTTAACCCAAGACTCAAAGTTAAACTCCCGCAGATTTCTAATGCCTTTTCAAAACTAGCCAAAATCACAGGACCAAATCCTCAAATAACAAACTACAGAACTGTCGCCTTGAACAGTCCAACAGGTGCCGGTGACGGGATTGAATGCGAAGATACCGGTGTGTTAGTCCACCCTCTGTATGGCTATCCACTAACAATCGGCCTTTGGTTTCAGGCACTTGGAGACGAAGAGGTTGCAAGAATATTCATTGAGCTAGTTCCTTCAAAGACAGATTGGACTATTGGCGCATGGCATATCCAACAATGGAGCCATAACAGCATGGATTTTTCTCAGTGGTATGAGTTGGGCCTTACCGAAGCAAAAGCCGGACGCAAAGCTGGTGCCTTTATTGCGGCTGATCTATCCGCAAAATTGCTCGACGGAGGCGGCTTCTTAACGTTCCCTGTCATGAATGACGCCATCGCGTTACGAGATCAACAAATGACTCGCGAGGTGTGGCATAAAGAAATCCAATCGACGTTCCTAGAGGATAAAGTCATATATACCAGCACACTCTTTGTAAAAAAAGGTGCCGGAGTTCTCATTAGGTTCGGAATTAAAGGTGAAAAATCTGCCTCTGATATTAGCTCTCATTGCCAAAATTCATTGGCTAAAGCACTTGATAGTTCCTGGGGAAAAGTAATCCAAGGCATTCGTTGCGGTTATAATTTGCCCGCAGAGAAACCCGATGTGGAAGGTGTGCTTGGGAGTATGTATGTAAACAAAGAATCGCTAGTGATTAAAAATAAGCCTTAAGGTTCTACCGTAACGCGTTTTCATAAAGGCATAGATTTTAAGGCATTCATAAAAGACGCTGATCTTATCAAATCATCAACGATCCAATGATCATTCCATAACCGTATAGAATCGGAATTATCTTTGAGTGTATAATTCAAATATGAATTTACCACTTACAAACCCATTTAAAAGCACCTCAACGCCGGTCGCAGTTCTCGACGAGAATGCCGGACGCCGAGGCATGCTGCAAAACGCCATTAAACAGATCGGCTACAAATCGATCCTAGTCGCATCTAGCGGCAAGGAATTAGTTTCTATCATCAATTCTCAAAACATTGGCTGGATTGTCGGAACATTAGAGTTGGAAGAATCATCCAATCTCTTGCAAATTTTGGCCGCAATCGCAAAATCAACTAAGTTTGGTGGAATTTTTGTCTCAATGTTTGCCAAAGCGGACTGCTATCACTTAATCCCTAAAGCTTATGAGCTGGGTTTGCTTTCGCACCATCCCATGAACTTTTCTCCGGACCAGATACTTGCAGCCTTACAAGGAGTTGCCGGCTATATGCAGGGCGCAAATGCTTCCAGCGTCGAATATGCACAAAATTCCTTTCGCAAATTTCTATTGGAAACTAAAGATTTCCGGACCCTTTTGAAACTTGAGCAAAAGCTATCGTCCATACATGCAAGTTCTCCTGACTACATGTTTGAACTAGCGAAAGCAGAAATATTGGCGGGCGACAGCAAAAATGGCGCAAAAAAACTCAACCAGTTAAAAGTATGTTTTCCCAATATCAAAGTCAAAATCGATGAATTCTCAGCCGCCAATCCGACACTTCAAAGTCAAGCACTTCAATCGATAGTTTCCCAAGGTCCATTCGACGATTTAAAAACCGATATTTTATGCTCGAACTCAGAGATTACAAACTCACTGTCACAGACTTTGCGCGATTTAGGAGTTACAAGTATCAATGTGTTTTCGACTTTCGAAGACTACAAACAATCTGTCTTGGATGGCAAAATTCCAGAAGTCCTCTTTTTTGATTGGAACATTGAAGACATTGACAATGTTGCATTGATTCAACGTCTAAAGTCCATTCCCAATTTTACAGAGAATATCATTATCATCAGCGAGTTTATAGATCCGTTGCAAGACAAGGCAGTACTAAAGGAATTTGGAATTTTTGGATGCATTCGTACTCCTTTTGATAAAGACACCGTTGGCAAGGAAATTCTCAAAATCAACCAAGAGATCAGCTTTCCCCGGTCGGCAGAAGCAATACTTTCGAAACTCACCAAAGCTATCAAAGAAGGGCACATGGATGAAGCTCTTGCACTGTTTGATAACGCAAAGAAGAACAAAGGCATTTCGGACGGTGACAAACTTTTTATGAATGCTCAGATTGAATTTGCAAATGGACAGCATGCCATTGCCGCAAAACTAACAATAGAATCGATTCGAAACTCTGGAGACACGATTACGACTCTCAACTTTCTTGGAAAATGCATGATGGTCCTTGGGAAATACGACTTCGCCATTGATTGTTTTACAAAGGCGAATGAATTGGCACCCGGATCGATTGAAAGACTATGTGGTTTATCACTTGCAATGTATGAAAAAAATGACAAAGAAGGTTCCCTTGCAAATCTAAGCATCGCCAAGGACCTCGACCCAGACAGTAAGGACCTGATCGTAGCGGAATCAACTATTGATTTACGAGAAGGCAACACAAGTGCTGCAAAAGAGAAGCTAGCTAAGCTCAAGAACCATTTGGGCGTTGGCGCAAGCCTAAACAATGCCGCCATTGCCAATATTCGTGCTGAAAAAAACGAAGAGGCACTCGAACTTTATGAAGCTGCACAGGGAGCATTGCCTGACGGTCTTTCGTCAGAAAAATTAACCATACAATACAATTATGCTCTCGCTCTTGCACGCATGGGAAAAAACATAAATGAGATTCCAGTGCTCTTGGAATCGGTTATAAAGAGTACAGAATCGCGAGGACTCAAAAAAAAGGCCCAGTCACTTTCCAAACGCGTCAACTCAGCGCTCATTGCTGGTACGTCAATTAATCTAAATGTGACTTCTACTAAGGATTCTACTACTACCGGAGTCTCCAGTTCGCAGGACATGGACTCACACATATTTTCCTTTTCAGATTCATCAGAAACTAGTGCCGCGAATAAATGTCTATTGGGAATATTTACCCAGGAAAAAGAATTGGACGCAGAGACGGCCAAGATGTTAGAGACGCTTCCAAAATTAGGTATGCAAAAGGTGTAAAATACAAAATGAATCATATTATTCTCATGACAGATCCAAATATTGATTTTACAACAGCAAAAGTTGTTTATCAGTCTCTGGGCATCCATTTAACCGCCATCACCGATATATCCAAACTAGTTTCCACTGTTGAAAATCGCCCAACTAGTGCGATCATCATTATTGGACTTCAAATGACTCATGAATTGTTTACTGCCTGTGAAAAATTGCGAAAAACTTTTCACATCTTAGAACTCCCTATATTTATTGCGACTCCCAAAAAACTCGACACAATACCGCACGATCTTGTCAAAACAGGCATCGATCAATTACCTGTACCTAGCCTTGATTTAACAGAAGCATCAGAGACCGTTACCAAGTCCATCCCCAAGGAAATGACCCTCAATGAAATTCGAGATATGCTTTCCCACGCTATCAGCCCAGATAGTTCCCTATCAAAGGAACCTGGACTTACAAGCTACGCCAATGGCAATACGGATTTATTCAAAGTGAAATTTGAAAACGATTCCGTCGTCATTGCAAAGGGGCGCGGATTCACACTTCGACAAATCAAGGAAGCTGATCAACCAACAATCGCCAAATCCAGCATTTTTTACAGAAAAATTAATGGTCAGTGGATGAGAGTATGGCCAAATACCTGGCTGTATCGGGCCAATCAGAGAGCCCAGCAAGTCGTTCAAAAGAAAGAAGCAACTTCAAACGCCATAAAGATGATTGTTGGAAACATTGAGGCCGAGTTGTTTGGTAAAACAAAAAAATCTTAATGAATTCCTAAACTCATTGAGCAAACGCTCGATCTAGATTGAACTCAAATCAAAAATCGACTCAATCCCTTCAACTCAGCCATGCATAGCATCCTCTTGGTCGCCAATTTTCTTTGACGCTTTGTAGGCAGTTCTCGCCCACTCCCAGTCAGTATCGTTCCTGATATCCTAGAGATGAGGAGGATCAAGCGTTGTCTTCATCCGCACTAAAAGAACTGACAGAGCTCCACAGAACCATGTACGAGAAAGCCTATGCAGAGGCCATTGACATGATGGGAAGTGGGGGGTCGAATATTACCAAATATGCACAGGACTTTTCCAAGTCTCTTCCTGATGAATACAAGTTCGTGAACATGCGTCGAATCTCCCAGGCTATCGATCAATCACGAATCATTCTATATGGCGACTTCCATTCCCATAAGCAGTGTCAACGAGCATTGTTGCGAATCTTACGCACATATCAAGCAACTCCCGACCATGCTCCGATGGCTTTGGCTCTCGAGATGTTCAGAAGCAAAGATCAGCAATCTTTGAATCAATGGCAAGAAGGTCGCATTTCTGATGAAGAACTTTTAGACCAAACTGATTACGATCGAATCTGGGGATTTCCCTGGGAACACTATCGACCATTGCTAGATTTCTGCAGGCAGAACAGCATCCCTCTTTATGCTGCAAACACCAAGGATGCAGGTAAAGATTCACTCAAAGATCGAGATGATCATGCGGCGAAAATCATTGCAGAACTTCTTCACAAGCATCGCTCACTGAGAGTGTTTTATATTGTCGGAGAGTATCACCTAGCAGATCCATACTTGCCAAAATCGCTTGCGACACTTGGACATAGGTCGGGAATACTCAGAATCATTGCCAATTCCGATAAATATTTCTTCCAGATGCCCCAAGATAAAATACATAGACGCGATGTCTATTTAGAATTGAATACTCAGTTTTTCTGTGTACTAAACTCTCCACCATGGATGAAGTGGCAGAGTCAAACACTGATTGAAGAACTAAGGAACATTGGCAACAGTACATACATTGACGCAGAGATAGACGATGGCAGATCTACGTTTGAAATTGATGAGTTTGATTCAGAAGATGACGATGATTACTACTACACGGAAGATCATCTTGATATAGATAGCCACCTCAGGAATACGGTCAAAAACATTGCTCAATTTCTAAAAATAAAGAACCATCAATTGCTTCAAGATTCATTTAAGATTCTTCCAGGAATTGACCATGAGGACATTGAACATTTGCCGCCTTCGGCGAGGAATGCGGTGTTGCACCAATCAAGCCGCGATGGAGTTGCCGCCGATTTTCAGAGACGGTTACTATTTATCTCAGAGATCTCTATGAACAACCTCGCATTTGCCTCTGGACTAGTAATCTTTGGAAGTCTCAGCAATGCGAGGGAGAACTATAATAACTCTGAAGAATTGTTCTATGTTCAAATTTTGAAGTTAACATTTGGATACCTCGCAAATAAGATTCTCAATCCCAGGATCTCACTCCACACTCGCAAGGCGATTGAAGATTATATTGGAGCAACCAAAGGCAAACATATCGGTGGGCAGAGAAAGCAGCGTCGCGAGGTCGCTCGGGCGTGCCTCAAATTCATAAAGTGGTCTGAGTCACAAAATGTCTCAAATTCTAAAATCACTGATATAAGAACAAAACCTCTATCTGCCGAAGTTGTCGATCTTGATATTAGAACGTCCCATGACGTCTCAAGGCATATTGCGCAAATTCTAGCGTCATCAATCTACCGAAGAACAATCGCTGGCAAGGTGGACCCTGTTGACTTAGGAAAATGGTTTTCAAAGAAATGCGACAACCCAATCAAGGTGAAACAGCTAATCCGTGAACTCACGTCACTTATCTAATGTTATTGAAATCTAAAGCAATCTAAACAGTTCCCACACCGATTGCCTGTCGAACGGAATCAATAATACCGTTAACAAAAGAACCTGAATGCTCTGTTCCGTATTTCTTCGCTAAATCAATGGACTCGTTAATCACGGCCTTTGGAGGCTCTTTTCTTTCGAGTAACTCCCAGCATGCCATTCGAAGAATGACTCGATCCGTAATTGCCATTCTCGAAACAGACCAGTTTTTAGAGTGCTTTGTAATAAGATCATCTAACATTGTCACGTCCTCCAAAACACCCGCCGCAAGGTATGCCGCGTATTTTTTTGCACGTGAATCTATCGAAAAATGCTCGATAAAATGTTCAAACTGACTTTCAGAAAAATAGAAAAGTTTTTCACTTTCACATTGATACAGGTATTGCACAACGGTATCGCGGGCCAATGTATTTGTATTAAATGACATCAATAATTCCTTCAAAGATTAAATTTCGCTCATCGTCTGAATCATTTGCAATGCAGCATGAGCGGCATCTCGTCCCTTATTACCATATTTGATACCACTTCTATTAAGTGCTTGTTCCACCGTATTCGTTGTTAGCACACCAAAAATAACTGGCACTCCCGTTTCGAGCGATACATCCATGATCCCGCGAGCAGCTTCACCGGCAACAAAATCAAAGTGAGGGGTTTCACCTCTAATCACCGCACCTAGAGTAATGATCGCAGAATACTTGCCCGATCTAGCTGCTTTTGCTGCTACCACAGGCAATTCAAAACATCCAGGAACCCATTTTGTCGTCACCTGAGCAGGCGACGAATCCAAAACATCCAAGGCACCGGCATGTAGGCTCTTTGTGACCAATTCATTGAAGCTCGCAACAATGATCAAAATTGAAGCCTTTTTTTGCACGTCGTTTTTTGTACCTACCATTGAGATTTTCCTTATTAGTTTTGAGAATCAATAATCACATGATCAACTACTTCAAGTCCAAATCCAGCAATTCCTTTTAACGTTCTTTGCGCGGACACGTGCGTCCTCATTCTCTGAATACCCAAAACTCGAATTATTTGCGCTCCAATACCTAACTGACGTGAATCCATGGCGTGATGCTTTGTAGGTTCTTCCTTCACTCCATGAACACTTTTCACTACTTCCGAAAAATCCGAGAACGTCTGATCATTACCCATTTGGCTCAAATAAATGAAGGCACCCGCATCGGCACGATTCAACATTTCCAACCCATAATCTACAAGGTACCTACCCGAGGATCTAGAAGGTACAAACACATCCAATATAGGTCTTTGGCGATGAACGCGAACATCAACGATATCAGTTGAAAATCTTGCTGAGTTTTTTAATAGTGCAAGGTGCTGACTCTGATCCAGAACGCTTTCAAACAAAATGCTTTCAAATGTTCCATGAGTCGTTTCGAGCTGTCCCTGTGACACAATCTTGACCAAACTATCGCGCGTCAATCGGTAGGCAATCAAATCGTCAATCGTGACAATGATCAGACCATGTTTTTTTGCAAACACTTCTAAATCAGACATTCTAGCCATGGTGCCGTCGTCATTCATGATTTCACAAATGACGGCTGCTGGCTTACAGCCAGAAAGACGTGCTAAATCAACGGAACCTTCAGTATGACCTGAACGTTCAAGCACCCCACCAGGGCGAGCGCGCAAAGGGAAAATATGACCTGGTACCACAAGGTCTTCTGGTTTTGCTCCATCAGCGGCTGCGACCCGCACGGTATGAGCGCGATCTGCTGCAGAAATACCGGTGGTAACTCCGTATCGAGCTTCAATACTCACAGTAAAGGCCGTGGTATGATCCCCGGGGCCCTTGGTGACGTCATCCATCAAAGGAAGCTTTAAATCTGACACCAGCTTAGGCGCCAAAGGAAGACATATCAGGCCCCTAGCTTCCTTAGCCATAAAATTAATTTTATCAGCTGTTGCGTGCTCTGCAGCAAAAACCAGATCACCTTCATTCTCTCGATCTTCATCGTCGACCATAATAACCATGCCACCGGCGCGAATCGCCTCTATGGCAGCAAGAACCCTTGCAACGCCTTTATCTTGATGTTCCATGTGCCGGTCTTCCTAAATTTCGCTGAAGAGTCAAAGAGCTAGGAGAATATACGTTACATTTCAGCGATCGACACTGCCTATCAAACATGCTGAATAGTTACGAAAATTCAATAATTAAGCGTGTATAAGGGTCTTTAACATTGATAGCAAGTAAAATATTAAGACTCCATCAAATACTTTAAAAATTTATAGCGGTTTTAAAATATATCGGTTAAAAGCACCCATTAGGAGCCTATTATGATTGAAAATCAAACACCAAAATCGACCCCTGTGGCTTTGCCAGCAACGGAGCTTCCAACCTTAGTGGAGCGTCCATCTCGCGAAGGCCTAAAGCGAAAGATGGAGCAATTGCAGTCTCTCGGAACGATGCTCATCGAATTGCCAACAGGTAAATTTAACAAACTTGATTTGCCAGACGCGCTAAAAATTGCACTTGAAGAAGCGCGTCGTTTGACATCCAAAGAAGCAAAAAGACGGCAGTTACAATTTGTTGGTTCGATCATGGAACGATACGATGCATTGGATTTGTCACGGCAGCTTCGAGATATCGATCATCAACGAATTGAAGCGAAGAAGGCCGCCAAAGACCAAGAGAAAATAAATGCAAAAAAACAGTTTCTGCAACTTCTTTCCTACGAAGATCATGAGCTGTATGAAACTTACTTCAAAATGATTGGCGCCAATGAAATGCAAAAATTGAGGCAATTTTTGCGTTCCATGCGAAAGGCGATGTCTTTGGGCAAATCAGCAGAAGACTTAGTTGTCGAATTCAAATCCGCTGGCCTGGATTCAAAAATAACAGCACATTTGGCTGGAATATTAAAAGAAGCCCTTGTCGATCATCAAACTCATTGAGGCACAAGACAAATATTGTCTATAGCCCAGTCGTTGCCAGAGTTATTTGTATTGTCATTTCGTCCGCAAATTTCAACTTCAGTAGAAGAGTTTGCATTCCAAACCGCTCCGCGCGTTCTCCACTCTTGAACAGGACTTAAAGGCCCCACAATATCCGTACCGCTAATTGTCCATCGTAGTGGGCTCGCTGCATTCTTGCTATTTGCAGCTCCCGCTACATGAAGTAAGCGCTCTTCAACAGAGAATGCATAAGATTTGCCAGCCTCAACCGGGAATTTTTTACACCAAAATTTATTTCCGACGGCCCCATTAAAAATGGCTATTTTAGACGGACCCTGAAGTTCATCCCAGGCACGGTGACATTTCCTTGGATTGACAACAATACTGTATCGACCGATACCAGGGACCAATGAATTTGAATCAACACAGCCCGCCAGACTATCGAACATATAATCACTCACAATGGGTGTATGCTTACCTTCAAAGTCGCCTTCGGGGACAATGTTTGGTAGAAATTTTGCTACTCCAGGTAGACCCAGTTTCATGATGCTTTTACATCCAGATTCTCCATCAATAGTTCCGCTATCACCGGACAATATAGAGTCATCATTAGCTGCCTGTTCCGGAGTTTTATCCTTTTCCTGCTGGCTGGACGACGGCTTCTTTTTGCCATTAGGGGCACTCGAACTAAAATCACTTTGCGAGCAACCACAAATTGATAGCCCTAACAATAATTGTGTAAATGAAACAATTTTCATACGCCCTCCCTACTCTCAGAATCGGCATTCCAGACTCATACTTGAATGAATGCTTAAAAGACAAAAAAATCCCAACGATTTTAAAAAGATAAGAATGACGTGATGAACCTAAATCCTCGAAAAATCAAGGTAGGTGTCTTGCTATTACCAGTTATGGGATGGAAACAAGAGATCCAACTGAGTCCCGATTTTTGTGAAATTGCGGTTCAAAAATCATTGCGGATATTTTGATGACGCAGTCTTCATGATAGACTTTTTAGATGTCAAACTCATCATCATGATGATTAGAATTTCAATAATCTACAGAGAAACAAAACATTAGAAGAGGAACGAGAAATGGCGCATTACATTGATGGTTACATCATTCCCATTAAAAAGAAAAACCTTAAAGCCTACAAAAAAATGGCCGTACTTGGATGCAAACTTTGGACGGAGCACGGCGCTCTTGATTACTACGAATGTGTCGGAGATGAACTCAATTTAAAATGGGGCATACCGTTTGCAAAATTATGCGGTTTAAAATCCGATGAAACCGTCATTTTTGCGTTTATCAAATACAAATCTAAGGCCCATCGGAACAAGGTTAATAAACTGGTCCACAGCGACCCAAGAATGAACATGCAAGACATGAAGATGCCATTTGATATGAAGCGATTCTCATCTGCGGGCTTTAAATCGATAGTTAACATGTGATTCGATAGGGCCCCGACAAGTGTCTCGCAGAAAATTTGCAAAAAAAGTCGGATCAACGCAATGTTGGTCCGACTCATAAAGGGTTCCTAGAAAATTCACATCAAAAGTATCAAATCAATTCCAACTACATTCTATAGCCAAAGCCCGCGGTTAGTCCCAATTGGTTGTAACTCGAACTTGATGCTAACATTCTGCGGTACAAAACCTGTCCAGTCAGATCCATATTCTTTTGTACGGTGTAGATTGCTCCTCCTCCAGTATCAAGGGAGGCTTCAGTCGAAACGCTATTATTTCGCTCACGGTAGCGATTGATTGAGCTAGAATCATCATCAATCCTGGATTGACTGGATGATAGTCTGTGTCCAGCTAAACCCGCCATTAGGTATGGTTTGAACGCCGACTGAACATTTGCAAAGATGAATTTTCCATTGCCACCAATAGACAGATCATTAACAGAAATTCGATCTTCGGCAACGTTGCCAGTTGACATCCCCCAATAGTCCACTGATCCACCAACTACAATCCTATCATCTAGGGTGTAGTCACCGAACGCGCCATAACTTCCCAAATTTGAGTCGATCGTATTAACGCTCACCATTCCAATCCTAGCACCTATTGTGGTTTGACCTGCCGCTGCCGAAGGCGTGTAGCGGGATGTTGAAATCTCTTGCGAAAGTGCAACGTTGGTCAACACACAGCTTGTTAACGCAGCAGAGGCAATTTTAATGACATTTGAAATTTTCATGCTTTTTCTCCAATTATTTTTTGAAATATTTTATTGCAGCATTCTCACAAAGTCGTGAACCCTTGCATTCACAATTCCCAGAAATTTACCAATTGACTACAACCTAGGCCTGTATCGCATTTGGTACCTTCCAAATTTAGACTCACACAGACTATTGCAACGTGCGTGCCATGGAGTCTCGATAGAAATTAAAAATAGGTGGCTCAAAATCTTTAAGAGACAATCCAAATCAAAATCAAAGGTTTGGATTTGACACGAATAAAATTTGCGAAAACATAGATAGTTATTATCTATTTCAAACAAATGAAACTCATATATGACAAGAATCATTTTAGTGACTAAACATCTTGAGGTGTCACATTTTCAATTCATTTAAATTTACAACTATAAACGAATTGCCAAAAACATTGAAAAATGGAGAGAACAGGACCATTACAGGTCAAACTCCAAACAGCATCATGCCAACTGTATAGAAAATTGTAACATCAGCCAAAATGTGACTGACCCAAGCAGCATAGATATTTCCGCAACGCCGATATAAAAAGCCCCAAAAGACACCTCCCAAAAACACCCCCACAGAAGCAAGTATGTTGACCTGATAAGGGACGTAAGCCAACAATGCTAGGGTATGATGAGACGTAAAAAACAAAGCTGAAAGAAAGATTGAAATTTGGGTCCTGTATCGACCAAAAACAGATAATTCTTCAAATCGATTGATAACAAACCAGCGCCATACAAATTCTTCTAGCAGACTATTCAAGGTGCACCAGTAAATCGCCATGATCAGATATTTCATCGGCGAGTTCAATCCAGCTGCCATTGCTTTCTGGGTGAGTCCTTGAATTTGGTCGGGCGTCAAAGTGGACTTCACGAATGTCCATGCCAAATACATTGCAACCGACATCAATAAACCCGAAATCAATCCGAGCCTCATACCCTTGTTCGACCACCTGGGAATTTCCAAACGTCCATCACCATAAAATTTTATCCAAATAATCGGAATTACAAGTGCAAGTACTTTACATAAAGCAAAAAATATCTGAGCTACTGGCATTCCGGGAAACAACAGTACACCAACGATCACACCAAGACTTGGAAGTAGCAGTTCTAAAAGAAATAATATTCTATTCATTGATTCAGAATCTCCCCAAAGGTGAATCAAAAATCTTGCCAATATCTAAAAGACTTTATGACCAAAATCTTTACTCAGATTGCAAAACGGAGGTTACCGTCAAATTACATTGATGGCCCAATACGTCTACACATCGTCTATCAATCATACAGCTTAAACTACTAGCGCAAAAATATTGCCAATCAAAAGGTCAATATATCTGAACATTTACACAAACCTTCCAAGTATCAGCACAATGCTAGGCCCCAACCTGCCAATATTAATACGGAAAATCTATAGAGGCCTTCAATAGAAAGCGATATCAATCGTTGATGAAATAGACAATTTGACCATCATACCTGTAAGTTAGCGACATCCATGCACACTAAGAGCTAAACTGGCCCGCTTGTTGCTTCTACCTTTATATCAGCACGCAGATGTCAAAGTTGAAAACCCGCACAGGAGAGATTGATATGCAAACCTCAATCAAGACGATCGGACACCTTTTTGGCATTGGATTGATCACTCTCACATTTGGAAGCTGTGGTCGCCCATCCGGTCAAGACTCTTTTGCTAAGGCTGAATCATCTCCGACTGCTGACGTAGAGCAAGTGGCTGGAGTTGCCGATGATATCGTTGGCGCAAAATGGCCGAATCATCCCATGAAACTTGAATTGCATGACGTTTCACGAAGGCTCAATAATGATTTGTCTACCTGTTGGCTTCACTCTGGCTTAAAGGAAATTGAAATTGCCCATTATGCTTTTACCGGCAAGAAAGTTTCTTTTTCTATTGATTATTCCATTTTGCAAACAACTCACCACCGTTTTTTGAAACAAGTAAAAGGCTCCAGTTTTGTCAAAAATGACCTAGAATCGGGCGGGGAGGTCAATGAAGCAAGATTTATTGCTCAGCGCTATGGACTCGTTCCAGAAAGCGAGTGGAAAAACAAATCGATCGACTGGCGTCAATTTGCAGATTCTGCTAACGAATCCGCCAAAAAAATTCTTGAAATGAAACAAGTCAATAGCTGGACAAATGAATCAAAAGAGTTCTTGGCAGCCGCTGAGTTAGAATTTAAGGCATTAGTTTCAAGAAATGAGATAACGCTTCCGGAAGCCGTCCTATACAATGGCAAAAATTACAAGCCAACAGAAATTGCCAAGCCATAAAGTCAATTTTAGTCAAACGTAATAGTGTTCTCTGGTCCGCTTGGATTGATTTTGATCAAATGTCTTTTGACAATGGATTTATGAAAGTAACGGGACCTATTAGTGAAACTCCTGATGGGCACGTGATGAATATTGTCGGCTATTCGCTTGATGCAAATGGAGATATGAATTGGCTCAAGATTGAAAACACTTGGGGAAGCAGCGAAGGTACGAACGGCTATTATCTTGTATCTTGGACCGACTTTAAGAAAATGTACCAAGCTATTTCGATTCCTGACGCAAAATCAATTATTCGAAAAGAAAATCTCAAGGGTGGATTTATCACCAAATGATTCTCGAATTGAAAAAGATCCAAGAGAGAATGATGAAATCATCATTCTCTCTTTAACATATT
>JAPLFV010000346.1 GCA_026390495.1 Pseudomonadota bacterium
GGTGGAGGAGGTTTATGGTAGTCTAGGCTGCTTTTCAATATATTTTTATCGTTTAACAATAAAAATTTACTGTTTAGATCTGGGTTTATGGAATGAGGCATGATGATAATGGCTCGATGGAAATCCGGGATTCGGAGACTTTTCATCTAAGCCGTTTGCGATCTTGAGGCCAGGTACAGGAAAGTCAAAAGTCTTCTAACCCTCCTGTCATTCGTAAAAGGGACCTCAAATGAGGGTCGCGGAAGATTGGTGTCAGTCGTACGGCACGTTCTTAATCGGTCGCAGAAGATTGGTGTCAGTCGTACGGCACGTTCTTAATCGGTCGCAGAAGATTGGTGTCAGTCGTACGGCACGTTCTTATTTCAGGTAGAAATTCGCTTTCGAAAAATCGCTTCTGGAAGTAAATAGCAACCAATCAGCGAAACAAGCATTGCAACGTAAAGGGAATCGATGTCCTTAAAGAGACCCAACTGAGCTTGAAGTGTCCGAAACCCTAAAATTGCCAAAATGCTTGCAATACCTGCAGCAACAAATCTTTTCTCACTTACAGGTCTATTGAACAACATAACTCCAACAATGGGCACGAGCAAAGATCCTGCGGCAAATGATCCCATACTTTTCCAGATTTTTTTAAATGAACCATCATAATATTGTGCAATAAAATAGGAGGCTAATAGAACCAACAAAGAAAATAAGAACTGTCTTGCCCATTTATGCTTTAGTTTGAAGAACCTCGAAAACTTCATGTCGTGTGACAGCGTATTAACGGCAACATAGGAAAATGAATCGATGGTCGATAAAATCGTCGCAAATATACCACCAACAAAAAATCCTCTAAATCCGTCTGGCAACACTTGCAATGCATATATCATATAGGCTTCTCTTGGGGCCGCTTGTGGAATAACGGACGCAGCATACATTCCACCGAATGTTGTACACAAATCAAAGACACACCAAATAACGGTGGATATCAAAATACCATTGCGGGCAACTTTGATATCCGTTGCAGCAAAACACCTTTGGTAGAATGTGGGATCAACCAATGTAGCGAAAGCAATAAATCCCCAAACAAAGGTCATGGACCAAGAGTCCCCACCATTAATCGTAAAGAAATGAGGTGGCAATGATTCCTTCAAATGAGTGAAGCCGCCAACCTCTGTCACAGAGAAAAAAATGACAAGACCCACTGAAATACACATTATGATCGCTTGAATAAAGTCAGAATAGACGACTGCAGCAAAACCACCGACTGCGTTATAGGCCAAAATAAAAACAATCCCAAGAAGCATGGCAATGGGCATGTCCAAACCCGTAATCATTCTAACAAGAATTCCCAAGCTCAAAACATAGGCTACAGGGAATACGTTTACAACATTGACATAGGATGCCAGTTTTTGGGCTTTTGGTCCAAAGCGTTGCTCTACAAGTTCGGGAAGAGTTGACGCCCCACTGGATCTTAATTTTGGAGCTAAATAAATTGCAAAGACGACATATGCCAAATACCAAAACAAACCTTGAGTCACAAAATTAAAAATACCTTGAGTAAATGCAATTTCTGTAACGCCAAAAATACCGCCGTACCAGGTCGCAACTAACGTAGCAACAAATAGTGGCAACGTTAATCTGCGCCCCATCACGATAGCATTCTTACCCTCTGAAGGTAAATCGCGATGCCGCCTAGCGCCGTACAGGGCCGCCAACCAGGTAGCACCAAATGTTAAGAAAATAATAATCCAATCTAGGCGGGACAATGCAGACACGAGATCAATTTCAGTTTCAAATACCTTCACTTTAACTCCTTACGCCAGTACAAACTGGTTCAAGTTCAAAGGGTCGCGGCATTCACCTTGCCACCTCTCAGTCCGAATACGGCGGACTCCCCCGTTTCCTTTATTCTCATAGAATTGATTATTGAAGTCCATCAATTTTAAACACATCCCTTGTTTTGTGGTATCCTGTTATCTGAATCACAATGAGGGACTACATATGGATCACATTCCAGAAATTACAACGGCTCCAACCTCCGATGCGTCCAGATCGCCATCAATTAATAGTGAGCCACAGAACGACCAGCTACGAACTTCAAACTTTACACTGAGAGTCGCGCGCACTGAAGACGACATTGCAGATCACTTCGTCGTGACTTTTGCCAAAGCGGGCACGTTAACAATTCAAGATTTGTTGAAAGAACCATCTATCTCACAATTGCTTCAAAGTGCAGAAAATTTCGGAGTCAATATTTCTGAACCAGCATTACTAGCGGTTGCCGATGACGTCAGCCAAGCGCGAACAATCTATCTCACACCAACCCCCAACAATAGTTTTAGAGATTTTGCTGTATGGGTGGGTCATGTGTCGCACACTATAGAACAGCTAAAGACAAAAAAAGTCGGACTGTATCTTTGTAAAGACAGTCTTCCTTCTGAGCAATTGAAGGAGTTAATCAACCAAACCATTCGAGTTTTCGTCGAGAATAAAATCGCAAACGATATCTGCTTGATTGTGGGTCAACATGCCTATACCGACATTTTATCGACAGCCCTTCAACTCAAGCAAGAACTGGATGGACCATACGCTGCGCTCCATATCCTCCACTAGATGCCCAGCGAGCCCTCGGTGCAGAATCAGAAGTACAACACAAAAGTTTTAAAGAGAAAAATCATAACGCAGTTCGCATGGGTTTTTCATCCCATAAGTATTTTCGTGGCAATGCAGATTCTGTCGATTACTCTAATTTCCCTTTGGGTGGTTTGGTTCCTTGGTCGGCAAAGAGATATCGACGAACTTTCAAACCGCATCGGAAATGCAGCTTTTACCAATGCGCAGGCCTACAGTGCCGGAGCGCTGGTTGGTGGAATTATCGCATTGCTTCTAGTTTTAGTAGGCTCAGTACTTTTGTTTATTTGGGGACAGAAGCAAGCATCTATTATCAGGCAGCAGCGTTCTTTCGTTTCCAGCGTCACCCATGAGCTCAGGACTCCTTTGGCATCAATGCACCTGGCGCACGAAACCTTGATGACAAGAAATCTCAATGACGAAACTAGAAATCGACTACTATCCATGAGCCTCGCCGATATTGAACGCCTCACTCGTTTGGTCAATCAAATTTTGATTTCAAGCCGCTTAGATCGTGGCCTTGCTATGTTTCAAGACGACATTAAACTAATTAAAATAAAATCTAGAATTGAAGAAATTCTTGCTGGCCTTCTTTATCTTGATGAAAATCTCAAAAAGAGAACCATTATTAACTGCCTAGAAAGCGTTCAGATTCGATTTAGCGACAACGCCTTTAACCTGATTGTTGGAAACATAATCGAAAATGCAATTAAATATTCCGCAAAAAACAGTGAAATCCTTATTAATGTCAGTCAAGAAGACACCTATCTTCATGTATCCGTAAAAGATCAAGGGATTGGTATTTCACGAAAAGATATCAAAAAGGTCTTTAGAATGTTCTATCGAAGTAACATCACTTCAAAGAAAGCAATTCCAGGAACTGGACTAGGGCTTTTCATCGTTAAAACTTCACTGGACCAACTTGGCGGCAAAATAAGTGTATCGAGCGAAGGACCCGGCACTGGTTCAACGTTTAAAATCATGCTCCCACTGGACTGATCCCTTAAGCCAACGCTTCGATTACTTCTCAATAATATAGGGCCGCAGATTGTAGTTTGCCGTCCTTCGAGCGATAATAGTGACAGTTACAAATTCCACAAATTTATCGGCATAAGTCTTATCCATTTCAATCCATGAGGGACCATGAAACATAAACTAATTCTTGTCTTGGGCGTCGGACTAACTCATGGATCATTTACAAGTTGCAAACCTCGTCAGTCGTCAAGTTTAACAGCCAAAGAGAGTTTCTCTGACACTCTTCCGTATACAGGCAACGCTCCATTTAAACTTGTGTTCATTCACCATCCTGGTCCAAATTTTAACTGGAATGAGGACGTGTCTAAATCGGATCCTAGCAACAGTCGTCTAGACCGAATCGAACAAGTTATTCATGTCGGGGTCGCACGAGCACTTTTTCCAATATACGGTCAGATTACCGGAAACAAGACGGGCTGCGAACCTGGAGCCTCTCTTGATTTTATGGGTTCAGTCTCTAAACTGCATGCCAGTCTTCTCAAGGAAGTAAAATCCATTGAAACAGTCCCAGATCTTAAGTTTCCACATGTTCACGACACATGGCTTATTCCTTGGCCACAAGAAGAAAAGGATGGCTTCTACAGCAACGAGAAGCTTTCTGCATCGTCAACAGAAATCGCTAATATTCTGAGCATAAATCCAGGCTCAGAATCTTTTTACAAAAAATCCACAGAATCGATCAAAAAACTCCAAGCATCCGACTTTAAAAACTCCGAAAGTCCATTTTTCCTATTGGGCATCAGGTCATTCATTTTCTTAAATCCGGGCAGTTCCAAAATAACATTTAGAGTTCTACTCGGATTAAAGCCAGCAACCAAACCGTTTGATCAAACAAATGAATCAGTAAAACTGTCTCAGCTAATTGTTCCTGAGATAAAGGAGCGAGGAATCGTTTCGTCATTTCGCTTCGAAATCCCACTAAACGAAAAAGAGACTCCCATGATGTATGTCGAGTTTGGAGATTTCGACAGGATTGAAGATGGAGACTTCAAAATAAACCCAACTGGTCAAGCAAAGGCATCACCGAGATTGGCCGGGAACGTGAATAAAACCGGACTCTCAAAGGTAAAGGTTGACTTCAATTTTGCAAGAATTGCATTCAACCTGCGGCAGCTTCAAATCACATCTTTGGATTCTCTCTTGAAGCCAGGATTTGATATCGGGAAAGTAAGCTTCAGAAGCTTTGCAATGAATATTGACAGTGTCGATAAACAATTCCAAAACGAAATCAATTCCACCATTGACACAGAAGTCATTAACACTGCGTCGTCTCAAGCGAATCAAGCTACCGCAGGAGTGATCAATAAGGAACTTGTAACTAAATTCTTTCATGTGCTGTTTGATCGTGAGGTGTCAAAATGAAAATAGAATTTCCTGGCAGCATACTTAAAGCTCAATCATTGATATTGCTCTTAGCGTCCATTCAATTTTCTTCATGGTCCCATGCTCAGA
>JAPLFV010000331.1:0-2946 GCA_026390495.1 Pseudomonadota bacterium
TCTTTGTAAGCACCACATCAACCAACTCGGTGCGCGGAGGACGGTATGAAATTTAAATTTAAGGGTCAAAAGGGATTTAGTTTAGTAGAGTTGATGGTTGTTGTTGGGATCATGGGTGTCTTAGCAACTCTTTCAATGCCGAAACTAAACCTGTTTATGGCGAAGTCAAAACAGGCTGAGGCAAAATCTGGGTTGTCTTCCATCTACACATTGCAAATGTCATACTTTGCGGACAATGACATGTATGCATCTAACATCGCCTGGATAGGATTTTCGATGGCTGAGAATCGCTACACATATAACGTTCAAAATGGATCTACGACTGGTTTTAACTCAGTGGCGACTATCGCAGCTGGTGGATTAGGTACTGGTTGCACTGACGATCAGTGGCGAATCAACGCAACGCGCGTCTTAACTCGTGTTACGGCAACGCCTCTAACCTGCAACTAGTCAGTTGTCTTGTTTGGTATGTGCGCAATAATATGATCAAGGGGAGAGAAAGATGCTTTTTCTCCCCGTTTACATTTGTCTGTAGAATGATACCCTTGGCGGCCGTTTCACCTGCGATATCGGGGTGTTTAGAGTGCACGTTATCATGGGAACTACAGAAACAATTCTGTCATCTAAGTTGTTTTCGTTAATTTAAGTTCTGAGTGCTCTAAAGCTTTTCAAAAATTTTCCGATAAATTTAGAACGACGCACGCGTACTACTGTAGTGTCGAGGAGGAAGGAATGCATTTAAAGCCCAAAAATCAAAATGGTTTTAGTTTGATTGAGTTAATGGTTGTCGTTGGCATTATGGGAGTGATGGCTACGCTAGCAATGCCAAAACTAAACACATTTATGGCCAAGTCAAAACAAGCAGAAGCCAAATCAGGCCTATCATCCATTTATCAATTGCAAATGACCTACTTCAACGCATTTGATACCTATTCAACCGATGTCGGTACCCTTGGATTTACGATGCCTGACAATAGATACACTTATTCGATGACAAACGCCTCAGATACTGGGTTTAACGCCCAAGCAAACGTAGCAGCAGGTGGACTGGGGACAGGTTGCTCGGATGACGCCTGGGGTATAAATGTGTCAAAAACGTTAAGGCGATTATCCGGAACGGTCCTGACTTGTAACTAAATTTTGACAAGATTCAGAATTGGTCTTCTATACCGACAAAGATCAAAGTAGACGGCGACAGGTTGAACGACCTGACGCCGTGATTGCATTTATCCAACGACAATAACTGGCTTGCCACTTTTCAACATGCTGTGAAAAGGAATGTTACCTAGTGACATTGAGTCCTTATGCCAAGCTCGGTGGCGACCAAATGCCAATAAATCTGGGTTTTCTTTATGTGCTAGATCCAAAAGACTACCCAATGGCTCGCCCTGCAAAATGGTATGACGAATAGATGTATTGTGTTGCTCCATTCTTTCCTTGAATTCCGAAGTGCGCGCAACCAATTTTTTCATAAGTTTGGACATGGCAAGATCCCAAATTTCATCGGCTTTTATCGCACCTTTTGGTGTGTGAGATGCCGCAAAGGCCCCACTCATGGCATTGCCTAGTATTTCTTTTGACAATGGATTTACATGGCAGTGATTTATAGAAGCACCTTTTAACAATGTTGCTAATGCGACTGTTGAGTGAACAGCGGCCTCTGAGTTTGCAGATAGGTCGTCAGCAAGTTGAATTTTGAGACTTGGATTGTTCCAAGCATTATTCCACGATTTAGGAATGAGCATCACGGGGCAACTTGATTCACTCAATAAGCTCAATGCAGTCGACATCCCTTTGGGAATAAAACGGTACTCGGCAGTGCTTCCGCCAACTAAAATTAGATCGATATCATTAGCTAAGGAATAGGCTCGAATGGATTCGTTGGGAAATCCAACAGTAACGTCCATTTTTACTGAAATTGTTTTTGGTATAGAGGCAGCGATTTTTTCAAGTTCTTTTTTTGCGTTCGAAATAGATTCTTCCTCAGCACTTAAGGCAATATCACCAAGCACAGCTCCCCCGAGCATCAAATCATTTGCCCAAGTTCTACCCACCCAATAATCACAAACATGAAGTAGGTTGATTCCGCGATTCATACGAGTCGCTAACTGTACTGCAGCCTTGACGAGGCTATCAGTTTGATCATCAAAACTTACGGCAACCATAATTCGACCATTTGGATTCAAAAAGTGTTTTAACATAAAGGGTCCTCCGAGTTTTGTTCCTAATAGCAACACGGTGATTCTACCTGAAACAACGGAATATTCCCATGAAAATTGCCTTTTTCGAGGATCCCTAAAGTATTTTTTTTCCATTTGCCATGGATATGTTTGAGTTGATCGAGTCATTTCTAAAAATTCAAAGGCGTGATACACTACGGGCGATCGCATCTCGTCTATCGTTGATGAAATTAGTCAGCATTTATAGGAATTGATGCTAGGGTATTTAACAGTTTTATTTTTTATTAATTTTCACAAGTTAATGTAGGGCCTTTACATTCGAGGTGATTCTCTTGAGATTTTTGAGGTTATTTTTGAGTTTTCGTACTTTTTTTGTTGGGACAAATATTTTGTTTTTGTCACTCAGTGGGCAGTCGGGATCCGCTGTGGCCGAGAGCATCATTTTAGCGGCTGACAATTGGTGTCCGTATAACTGTGAACCGACGAGTTTAGACCGTGGTTTCATGATCGATATAGTATCGGAGGTTCTAAAGAAACACGGCTATAAAGTTGAATATAAAAATTTAAATTGGACAAAGGCAATGGAGGACGTGGCGGCTGGCAGAATTGATGGCTTGGTTGGTGCTGGTGCCTCCGAAGCAAAAAATTTAGTGATTACTGAAAATCCATTGGGAATCAATAAAACCTGTTTTTATGGGAATTATGGGACAAAAATTAGGTTTAAAGATGTTCAATCCCTGAAAAATATTAAGATTGGAGTGATTGC
>JAPLFV010000331.1:3017-16203 GCA_026390495.1 Pseudomonadota bacterium
ATTCAATTCTCCAAGGTGCAAGTTGTTACCGGTGACAAAGCATTACTCCAAAATGTCAAAAAACTGCAATCGGGTCGTATTGATGCATTAGTTGAAAATGAGATGGTTATGAACTTTTCCTTAAGAAAATATCATATTGCTGGGTTGGAAAGCATTGGATGCGAGCCAGAGACGCCACTATTTGTTGCTTTTTCCCCGAAGAAAGACAGTAGTCAAAAAATTGTTAAATTGATTGATGAAGGTCTTGCTGAAATGCGCAAATCTGGAAGGTTTGCAAAGATTTTAGAACGCTATGGTGCAAAAGATTGGGCGGATCTAAAGCGCTAGGCTGGAATATAGAAATACTTGAATTAGTCTCTAAGCCTATCATTGCCAATTTCAAGAGCGCCACCATTCAAAGGTGGCACCCTTCAAAATCAAAATTGACCTACATCTATTCTCAGTTGGAACATTTTTGTCTAAGTATCTGACTTGAATCTAAGTCGATTGCTGCAACAGAGTTCCATAAATTTGAGCAATCGGTGATGAGAGGGTTACAGGCGATGGCTGATTTGCCGTAAATGCGACCCGTTTTGGAATCAATTGCCATATTTGATAAGTAGCCGAATTTCGGTCCCGCTTCGCTAAAGTCGAGACTAGAAATTTCCTTGGGATTTCGCAAATCAGAGATGTCAAATATCTTAACGTCTCTATTATCGATATTACTGGTGGCTAAACAACGTCCCAACCACGTTACAGATGTGGACGCTCCCGCGGTTGAAAATTGAGAGATGATCTCTCCTTTAGAAAGGTCTCCAATTGTTATCTGTCCGGTGGATTGTTCTGTTAGAGCTACGACATCTGTGCCTGAACGCAAAGCGATGTCCTTTAGTTTACCAAAGCTTCCAGGAAGTGCGCTATTGGATGCCCCGGTCTGTAAGTTTACCTTTGCAAGGTAATGGTTGTCGGTGTTTATGTTGTTAAATCGGGCAATGATAAGATCATTTTTATGTATAATTCCAAACATTGGGCCACGAAGTCTTGTTTTCATGTATTTTGGAGCGCCGGATGTCGACGTAGAAAAAATAGTTTGGGAGGGAAGATTTATATCTTCGTTGGTATCATGGGGATTGCCACCCATATCCGAAAAATACTCCCTGCCAGCGAAAGTGCCGAGCCAATCATTGGCCCAAGCATCCATCGGGATCTGTACAGTTTTTGCTGAAAATTTTCCAGCAACTGCAGTAGGATTCAGATATGTATAGTAGGTTAAATTGGGATTTGTTCCAGTACCTACGATAATAATTCCATTGCCGTAAGGGTGAATTTGTGTGGCAGAATGCTTTAACGGTATCTCTGCTACAGTCTTATCGCTCCGATCTAAAACGGTAATTCGATAGTTTGCGTTAAAATCTTTTCTAGATTGACCCACATACAAGTAATCACCGACAAATGCAATGGAGTTAAATCCTTCGCCACGATCTAAATCCAGTAATACTTTGGCCGCACCAAAAGCCTGGGATCCATAAATGGATCCCGTCAAAAGTACAGGAATAAAAATTCTTACCAATTTTTTCATATAAGTCTCCCGATGATTGATTTTCATTTGAGACTATACGTGTCTTTGACTCGAGGCAACGAGAATTAGCCACCAATTTGTCCATATTTTTGAAGTAATATTCTTTGCTGCTTCATAATTGTGGCAAGTGGGATGCCAATCGACAATTTTAAAACGACGGCATTTGGGGCAGTCCTCAATACTTTTCCTACAATGTTGCATGATTCTTTATCTTTGAACTTGATAGAACCTTTAATGATTCCAGTAAAAGTTCCAATAGGATCGCCTTCTTCTATCGATATCGCGAGGCCTTCTTCCGCAGCATCAATAACTAGATAGCCTTTTTCCTTATGCGTAAACAGGGGGCGCTCTGGATCTGGAAATTTAATACGGAAGTGTTGCCGTTGCTGAGCGCCTTTAAGTTTATTTTCGTCAGTCAATGCTGCCTCCATAGCAATATTAGAAAGGCTCAATTCTCATCACACTTAACGGATAGGCTTTTGGATAGCGATACTAGTTCGTTTAAGTCCGATCTCAAAATGATACCAAATTTTTTAAACTTTGTGTGAGTCCGCGCTATTATTTTACGAACGGCTCTAAATTCTGGTTAAGTCAATCCTTAGAGACTTCTACATTCTTTCGGGTGGAGTGATTCCTAGCAGGCCAAGACCTTGATGAAGTGTTCCAGCAAAACTCGCGACCAGTCGGAGTCTAAACCGCAATGTTTTTTGGTCCGTTTCCTTTAAAATTGGGACTTCGGCATAGAATCGGCTAAAATTTTTGCACATGTAATAGAGGTGATTGCAAATGTGACTTGGTCGATTGTGTTGACAGCTTTCGAATGCGGCCTGATTGAAATCATATAAATATCTCAATACATCTCTCTCGGCATCGTGAATCTCAAGTTCGGATAACTCTTGAAGCTCTGGAATACTGAGAGGAGATAGGTTTTGTTCGGAAGCTTTTCGAAGTATCGATGTCGCTCTTGTGTAACCGTACATTAAATAGGGACCGGTGTTACCTTCAAAGCTGAGCCAGTCTTTCATGGAAAAGACTATCTCTCTTGCCGGGTCCGCGGAAAGCATGCCATATTTTATGGCGCCAATACATAATTTCTTGCACACTTCGTCTATCTCAGTTTGACTCCAAGTATCGACATACTTTGCAAGGATAATGGCGATTTCCTTCATCATTGCATCTTTCAATTGCATGAAGGGAATAGTATTTCCCAATCTTGAAGACATTTTTCCCTCGGGAAGAACGACCATCCCATAGCTTAGGTGAATGCAATCTTTTGCTTGGGGGAACCCCATGATCTCTAAAGTTTTAAAAACTTGTTTGAAGTGATAATTTTGTTCATCAGCAACAACGTAAATACTTTTATCAATTTTGAATTCTTCGAATTTGCGTTTAGCAAGCACTAAATCTTTGGTCGCATACAATGTGTTACCGTCTCGTTTTCGGGCAAGCATGAAGCCAAGTTTGTGGTCACTCAGATCAATTCCCACAGCTCCCTGATCCTCTTTAAAAACACCTTTTTTCAGCAAATCATTGACGATTTCTTGACTTTGCTCGCTTACTTCGCTTTCATAAAAATCTCGATCAAACTCTGCGCCCACCCAGGCATAAACATCTTTAAATGCTTTCAACGACCATTCCTTTGTAACTTTCCATAGTTCAAAGGTAGGCCCCTGTTTCGATTCGATTGCTGCCAAAATATTTGAGATTTCTGATTCAGCTTGTTTCAGGTCCTGATCCTTCAATCGATCAAGTTCAATACATGCTTTAGCGTACATGGTTCCGAGCCAAGCGCCTTTATCGTCAGATTCTAACGGTTTGGATCCCGTCTTTTGAAGCATCCATAGGCATTTGGCGATATGAGCACCCTCGTCTCCGAAGTAGTTAACCGCAGTAACTTGGTGGCCAAAATAGCGGTAGAGTTTTACGAGAGCACTTCCAAGACACACATTTCGCATGTGCCCTACGTGAAATTCTTTGTGAGTATTGGGTTGACTGTATTCAATCATGACATTTTGCCGATGGGTCGAAAGGCGCGCCGGATCGGTAAAAAAAGATTTGTTTGATATTTTTGGAAAGCAATTCTTAGCTAAATGCAATTGGTTTAAGAATACGTTGCAAAACGCATTCACATGATTTGTATGTTTGAGCAGTGGTTGGGGATTTCCATTGAGTGATTCAGCGAGGATTTGCGCAATCTTTGGTGGAGGCAATTTTAATGACTTCGCAAATCTAAAGCATGGAAACGAGTAATCACCTAAGTGACTTTCCGGAGGCTTCTCCAAAAGTTGAGCGATATCTCGGATCGTCAAATCGAAGGCAATATCGCCATGCATAGTCGTTAAATGAACGTGGATAAGCTCCGCCAATTGAAATCGAAAAAAATCAATCTGATGATTCACAGTTATGCGCCTCTTAAAAATCGATGATTGTCATTAAATGTCGCCATGCGACAAAATTGACCTGAATTCAAGACTAAAAGCTTATCATGCAAAACCGTTCCTTGCTATTTCAACATTCGTGAATCGACAGATATTGAACGATTGAGCTACACGATTGCATCTCAAAAAAAGGAGCGAGCCATGGATGCAGGTTCTCATGAGGGTCATTTTAGTGAAAAGTTTGTCGCCGTAGGCGTGGGATCTTTCGACAGCAGCGTTTCGCGATCCATGAAAGTTGAGGCGAGTTTTGGGAGAGGATTTTCCGGAATTCAAATGATCGGCAATATCGGTTCCATTGTTGAGGATGGCCGTGAACGAGCGCGGATGGCATTAGAGCGCCTCGGGTATCAGATGCCAGCACGAAAAATGCTCCTAAGTTTCACTCCAGGAGATCGAAAAGTAGATGGAAATCATTTTGATCTTGGTTTGGCAGTTGCACTGGCTTGCTTAACGGCTCAGCAAGTTCCTAAAGTTGATTTGTCTCGGTGGGTTTTTGCAGCTGAAATAGGCATTGGTGGCCAGTTAAGGGCCATAAAAGGGGCCATCGGTCTTGCTGTAGATTGCATGGCTGAAGGCATGGATGGAATAGTGGTCGCAAATGACAACGCCGAGGAGCTTCAAGCATTGCAAACTGCCTGCGTTGATTTGGGGCGACCTCTGCGATTTTTAAACTTTCAGACTCTTGAACAGGTCTTAGATTGGGTTTGGGGAAAGGCAGGGGCGGTGGGAGGTTTATCGTTTTTGAAGTCTCCTCAGAATATTGCGAATGAGGCAGACAAGTCCCCGTCGCCTAACTTTGACGATATGATCCTCGATGAGGAGTTAAAGCAGGTTGCTCTTGTTGCGGCGACAGGTATGCACAGCCTCATGCTGAGGGGGGTTCCTGGTTGTGGAAAGAGCATGTTTGCTAAAAGGCTGGTCTCATTGTTGCCTAAACTTTCAGCTGAGGAGCATTTGACCCTATTGCAAAACTGCAGCTCTCATCGTGAGGCAATGAGCCCTCAGGTCTTGCAAGGCTGCCCTCCATTTCGTAACCCTCACCATTTTGCGTCTGCGCCTGCAATTTTAGGAGCTGGAGCACTTCCGGGCGAGGCCGCCTTGGCTTACGGCGGAATTTTGTTTATGGACGAGTTTCCAGAGTTTCGCCGTGATGTCATTGAAGGACTTCGGGAGCCCTTAGAGACTGGAGAGATTGTGGTCAGCCGAGCACAAATGAAACGAGTATGGAAGGCCGATTTGATGCTCGTTGCTGCTGCCAACAACTGTCCTTGTGGATGGCGAGGTAGTAAGCGTCGTCGTTGTGAGTGTCATGAAACTCGAGTCGTGGCCTATCGCAATAGACTCTCAGGCCCGATACTTGATCGGATTGATCTTCATGTAAACATGCCTGAGCGAAGTGAATCATCTAATCCGTTGTTTGCAGCGTCGAGAACTGAAGGTGTGTCAAAAACATTGACGATGAAAGCAATGGTATCAGAGGCAAGAGCATTTGGCTTAGAGAGAAACAAATCGTTTGGAATCAAACTCAATAAGCAAATTCAGACGCAAGGTTTAGCAGAAATACTAGGTTGGACCGCAAGTGCCTTAGACACTTGCATTTCGTCGATCATTCCGTCTCACGTTAGCTCTCGATCAGTGGTTCGCTGCCTCAGAATCGCCAGAACTCTCGCAGACCTAAAATCAAATCCAATTGTTGCAGTAGACGACATTAGGAAAGCATGGAGTTGGCAAGCGCATCAATCAGCAGTTTTAAGAGGAGAAATCTTTAATTGAGTGGTTTTGACAGATAAAAATTCATAGTCTTTAGATTGACATTTATATCTAATATGGGCATTTTAGATATAATGGAGGGGTGATATGAAGACATCTGTTGAATTAGATAAATCCAAAGTTGAAAAAGCCAAGAAACTCACGAACACCGGAACTTTACGTGAACTTTTAGATAATGCCCTAGATGCCTTGATTGCACAGGCTCGACGAAAAGCTATGCACGATTTACTCGGGACTGATTTTTTTGAAGGAAGTTTGGATAAAATGCGAGGCCGAAATGAGCGTGTTGGTTGATAGTTCCGTTTGGATCGATGCTTCTAAGCCAAGGGGAAAGTCGAAAGAAGCATTGGCCTCGATCATTGAGGTCGGAGATATTATTTGTTATACGAATCCGATTCAAACTGAGGTATGCCAAGGTGCAAAATCTCAATTGGAGTTCGCTAAGCTGTGGGATGCATTTTTGGGTTTTCAGTTGTTACCAGTGCGTGAACATCACTGGGAATTGACGGCGTGGAACTATTTTCGGTGCAGAAAAGAGGGAGTGACTGTAGCAACCGTCGATTGTTTAGTAGCTACAATTGCACAGAGTTATCGCATACCGTTGTGGACACTTGATAAGCTTTTTACGAAGATTCAACCGATAATTGGGTTTGATTTTTATTCGTGATTTTCAGAGATTGAACAGACATCTGAAAATGAACAGATCATACTGTTGCCTGCATTCTTACTTACGTTGGTAGTGTCGACGTTGGTAGTGTCGACGTTGGTAGTGTCGACGTTGGTAGTGTCGACGTTGGTAGTGTCGACGTTGGTAGTGTCGACGTTGGTAGATTCAATCGAGTCGTGAGCAATTATAAGATTTGCATAAATTTAAATACCTATGTAAATGGTGAATTCTTGCTTTTTGACATTGGAATGTGAATAAGTCAGCTGACAGAACGCGCTATTTTCATCCGCGCAAATAAAGGAGGCTATCACGCTCATCTCCAGAGGGACATACAATGCCCGCTTCCGACAAGGCCCGCAAAGCAATCTCAACGTCGTCCAGATGCTGCAACTCGGGGTACTTCCCCGGGAACTGCTTGGCGAACCGCCACAATCGCCACGAATCGAATCCATCAGCTCGACCTCGCACACCGAAGTCAAAGTCCAGGTCGATATCATCGGTCCGTTCAATGACACACCCGATTCCATGGAATTGAAAGGCAGAACCATCGCTCAGCGAGCCGCGCTGCGGCACTCGGCGTTTCAGCCATGCTTCCAACAGATTTTCAACACCCAATTCGCGTTGCAGTTGTGCGGCAGCAGCCGTCGTCATTTTCGTGTAGTCGCGGATAAGTTCAGCCATCATTCAAAATGTTCCCCGCCTTCAAATTATTTGAAAATACTGAAAAATATCTCTAAATTAAGTTGAGACCTTAAGTCCTTCATCAGTGAAAATTAGCGCGTATCTCAATAACTCCGATTACAATTTAGTAATATTGCAATTTGACCTTCGAACCGGTAACTGTTTGTTTAATTTATGACAACGACTTTCATGTCACGAGTAGCAACATGTGCCAATCCCACAGTCATGTTGAGCGTAGAGAAACATGTTCTAAGAAGATTCTTCGCTTCGCTCAGAATGACGCGGCAGAAGTGCCCATCACTAAAATCAATCGATAAAATTGCTTCAAAAATTGATTATGATTCTTCGCTTTGCTTACAATGAAGCAGACGAATCATTATCTATCCAGTCATCAATATGATATCCGGACATCAAAGATAAGAAAACAAGATCTTTCGCACCACTTGCCGGCTCATTGGGGCCTTGGCCCAATAGGACAAGAAATAAGTTCGCTTCCTGAATGCCCCACACGGCCTAGTTGTAGACTTTGCGGTTTTTCCTGCGTATGATCTCGACATTCTGGATGAATCTATTATTTAAGGAGGCACCTATGGCTTTGATACCACTAAGAACTCTTCTCGACCATGCGGCTGAACATAATTACGGTGTAGCTGCTTTCAACGTAAACAATATGGAGCAAATTCAATCAATCATGGAAGCTGCCCATAAGACCGATAGCCCCGTTATTGTGCAGGCTTCTCGAGGTGCCCGCAGTTACAGTCAAGATGCATATCTTCGCCACCTTATGCTGGCTGCAAGTGAATTGTATCCCCATATTCCGATTGTCATGCATCAGGATCATGGTAATAGCCCACAAACTTGCTTTTCGGCTATCAAGCAAGGTTTTACGTCTGTGATGATGGATGGCTCTTTAAAAGAAGATGGAAAATCGCCCGCTGATTTTGAATATAATGCTCGCGTAACCAGACTGGTTGTTGATGTTGCTCACTCCATTGGTGTTTCTGTTGAAGGTGAGCTTGGCTGCTTGGGTTCTTTGGAGACCGGTAAAGGCGATAAAGAAGATGGCCATGGATTTGAAGGAACATTGTCACATGACGAGCTTCTGACTGATCCGGAAGAGGCTGAAAGATTTGTTGCGGCAACAAAAGTGGATGCGTTGGCTATTGCCATTGGAACGAGTCATGGTGCTTACAAATTTACACGCAAGCCTGATGGTAAGATTTTGGCGATGGAGCGAGTTGCAGCGATTCACAAAAGACTTCCTAACACACATTTGGTCATGCACGGGTCATCATCTGTACCTCAAGACTTACAAGATTGGCTCAACAAATTTGGCGGCAAGATGAAGCAGACTTGGGGCGTTCCAGTTTCTGAAATTCAAGAAGGTATTCGTTGTGGTGTCCGCAAAATTAATGTTGATACCGACAATCGAATTGCGATTACAGCCGCCATTCGGCAGGTCTTTGCAGAAAAGCCTGAGGAGTTTGATCCTCGCAGTTATTTAAAACCTGCAAGGGCTGCAATGCAGAAAGTTTGTGAAGATCGTATGATTTCATTCGGACAAGCTGGTAAGGCTGCTAAGATTAGACAAGTAACTCTCGAAGAAATGGCGAAGAAATACCTGTAGAATGCCAACGAATTGAATCAATAAAAAATTAGAAACCTGACTTTGCAATTAGTGCTGCAAAGTCAGGTTTTTGTGATTGATACTTTAGTTTGATCTCTTAACCGGAGCTTGCACTACCTAAATATCTGGGTTGCGTACCACATGCGTCCATTACTAGCGACTCCAACACCGAGTAATTTGTGATTTCGTCCCAGCATATTCATTCGATGGCCCATGGAATTCCACCACATCGTTGCAAATTCCTTTGCAAGGGCTTGAACTTCTGCGTCGGATTGAGAGCCAGCTCTGACTCGGCCTGACATGGCCACGTTTTCTGCTGAAAATGACATTCTAATTCCAAATTCTTTTTGGTAGGTTGATACTCTTTGACCTGGAAAACCAGAGTGGCCCATGCCAACAGAGATTTGCTTTTGGGACCAATCTCGAGAAACGAATGATATTTTTGGATCGTGCGCAACTGGATTTAGACCTTTTTGTGCTCGATATTCATTTGTCATGTCGGTAATCAATTTTTCAACCTTACACGCAAACTCACTTCCTTTGTAGCATGTTGATATCGGGTCAACAGTTGGAGAGGGGGTAGGTGAGATCTGTGGCTTTGGATTTGCCTGTGTCGAGTCGTCAGTATCTGAAGCATCGCCAGTTTCTGATTCTGAATCGTCATAGCTGGCACCGTCTTTGTTTTGACCCGTTTGATTCGTCGCCTTTTTTGTGATCGGATTTCCGGAATTTGATACCTGTGGCTGGCAGCTCGAAATGAGCGCTATCGCAAATAAAAAGCTAGTAATAATTTGGATGGATTTTATAGTGGTTACTTGTTTCATGTGTTGAGCTCACTTCCGCGTCTGCAAATAAGCAAAATGTTGCTTTGGGTTCATTCAATTGGGACATCGCACAATTGAGGTCAAAAGCAATTTTTGATCCAAGATATGTTCTTAATAAAATCAATATGTTGCCATTAGCCCGTAATTCTGCATGTCTATAATTTATACAAAATGACTGGATTCTAAACGCTAACGGTTGTTGGCGGGAATAAAGTTAAAGATTTCAATGTGTTAATTTTGGACCTAGAATTGCAAACAGTGCTTTGATCTTAGAAAGAACTGTTTGTGTGTAATTCGTTTCCTGTAAGGGGTTTGCAACATGGCTATAATTTTTCCGGATGTAAATCGAATCTCTGTGGTGTTCGCTAGCTCTGCTGAGGAAACAGTATATCAATTATCAGTTGGTCTCCCAGATCCATGGCGGGTTTATTATTCGTGTACTCTGTCCATGAAAGAGTCTGATTCCGGAATTAAAGAGGGTGAGATCGATTTTGTTTTTTATCACCCCAGTTATGGCGTGATTGTCGTTGAGGTTAAAGGTGGTCGAATTAGTCTTGATGGTGCTACTGGTCAATTTTATTCAGTCAATAGAAACGGTCGCTCATTTGCAATTCGTAACCCTTTTCAGCAAGCGATTCAGTTCCGCAACCGTTTTGTTCGATTTCTGAGAGGACATGATATCAATGTACCCGTTAGTCACGCGGTATGCTTTCCGCAGGTTGATGAAAATGAGTTTCCTCCGCACGTCAATATTGAGCCGGCGACCTTACTCGGACGCGTGCGTTTGCAAAATCTAGCCGAATCTTTAGAGAAAATTGTAAAATCATTCCACTCTTCAGACTTCCTTAAGTTTCAAGATGTGTCTAATCGTCTGGATGATCTCCTTGTAGGCTCTACATTTAAGAGTCGTCCCTTGCTTCGTGAGTACATGGATGAACAAGAAGCTAAAGTGACTGAAATGGATCAGATGCATGAATCGCTTGTTTCGCCCTTTACAGCGGTTCAGCGCTTGGGTGTCGAAGGAGAGGCTGGAACAGGAAAAACCCTTCTTGCAACAAGCTTAGCAACTACATTTATTAATGAAGGCAAAAAAGTTTTGATGCTTGTTGCTAGCCCTTTGCTTGCAAGTCACATTCGTGGAACAGTGAACGATGGCATTGAGGTTTCTACCTTTCAGGAACTCGCAGGCTCTTACGGCGTAAACCTTTTGGTGGCACCTTCAGATGCTGTCAAAGCCGGAGATGACTGGATCCAGTACGAAGCACCAGAAAGACTTCGTCAAGCGATCGAAAAAAAATCAGGGCGCTATGATGTTCTTCTCATTGATGAAGCTCAAGATGTTCAACCTTTTTGGTGGGTCGCTTTGGAAGCTTTATTGCTGAATCGAGAAACGAGTAAGCTTTATGTGTTCTTTGATCGAGATCAAGGAGTTTTTGGTGGTGGAGAAGGAGCACATGAGTTTAGACCAGAGGATGTGCTGCCTGTTCCAACTAACTATGTCGTCTTATCAAAAAATTACCGGAATACGTCTGAAATCGTTCAGTTTGCAAGACCTTTTAAAAGAGGTCAAAACCGTATGGCAGTTAGTGATCGACCTGGATATCAACCCAATCTATTGACCTATAAAAATACTGAAGAAGCACTATCACAGTTGAATCATTTGGTTCATAGGCTACATTTTGACCATGGAATATCTGAAAATGAGATTGTAATTTTGTCGGCAAGAGCACCCGAAAGCCGAGAATCGATCTTGGCAGGTCAAGACAAAATAGGTGGATTGAAAATGGTTCGAGTGACGCCCGATGCAGTCCGTAATGGCAGACTGGCCAATGACGGTGAAATCGGCGTTGCAACGATTGCATCTTTTAAAGGGCTCGAGTCAAAAATTGTTATTGTTGTTAATTTAAGCGAACACAAAATGGGTGTAGAGAATCCCATCATGTCATCTTTAGTCTATGTCGCCTTTACCCGTGCTAAACATATGCTTTATGTCTTTAGCCGAGATGATGACGAAAAAAATAGATTGTTTGCAGATGCTGCAAAGTCCATAAAAGCGGGCGGTAGTATCGTGCTAGATAGTGCTGAGCGCATAGGAGAATATACTGGCAAAGTTGTTCATTTTAATCCGAGTCGCTTGACCGTCATTGAGATGACGACGGGTGAAGAAGTTGGAAAGAATGTTCTCTTGTTGGCGCAGGATCTTGAGCGTTCTGGAATACAAGTTCTTAAGAAAGATCAAGAAATTAAATTCAGAATCAAAAATGAAGGTGGAGTAGCGACAGCCGTTTCAGTTGGAAATATCGAAGAATTGTAGTAGATTTCGGAGTTGAGCACTTATCTTGTAGTTAAACTTACTTTTGAGGGGTCATCATGAAGAGCGGAAATGGACGAGAACTGTTGTTGCCGATGTTGAATGTTTGTTCTTCTAAAAGTATTTCTTCTTCGCTCTCAGTATTGATCATCGTGTCAATCTCAAGTTGCGGTCAATTGTTTCAAAAGGATTCTTCAGACATCAATCCAACAAGATATTCCAGTATTGATGACGTTATGCTTTCAACGGTTGAAGATGAATCTTGCGATCAAGGAAGTGGATCATCAAAAATTGATGAAGCCACAGTTTGGATTTGGAATGGTAGTGAAGCAAAGCCGACAAATGTCACTTTGACGAACTCAGTGAATAGCAATGGCGGTCTTGTGACTCCTGGTACAAGTTATTCACTTTACAACTATCGTGCCGAGAGTAGCTGTTCTGAAAATGATGGGTCCATTGAGTGTGGTAAATCGACAGAGCTTCAAGGAGAAAAAATTGTTAAATTTTGTCGGTCAAACGCTAGTTACGGCAGAGAATCGATTGAGTCCGTAGCTTTGACTTCAAAGTACATCGTTGCAAAATCAAGATCGTTCTATGAAAGCTTAACCAATGCAAAACCCTCATTGGCTGGTAGCATTCTGGTTGTTCAACCGCAGTTTATAAAGAATTATTCTAAGAAAAATGGGGAAAAGAAACAATTGGTTGATTCTGACAATGCTGGATTTGCCTCAGATGCAAGCGTGTCAAAGGAAGGATTGTTTGCTGTGTTTCCAACGTCAAAAAAGGACTTTGAAACGACGGGTCTTCATTTATGGGAAGTGCCCTTTGTTATGAGTCACGAATATGGCCACAATGTGTTTCATCATCATTTAGGTGCCTTAACAAAAAAGGTAGGAATCACTCTTCAATCCTCTCGAAGTCTTGATCATATGATTTCTGATAATGACAAAAGCATTGAAGATGATGGAGTGGAGTACCGTTTTCTTGCAGATAAGAAAGGGGCCGATTTAGCGTTAGGCGGAATAAATGAAATGTTCGCAGATTTTTTTGCTTTCTTTTCCAACGAAGAGAAATCTGGATTGTTGAAAAGGGTCAATTGCCTCGATCAAACTAGGGATCCGACGAGTTCATTGACCGCATTAGGTAAACTAAAAGTTTGGGACCTGAATGCTCACGATATATTTGAAGGTCGAAAGTCTGCCGCTAAGCGACAAAGTTGTTATGATCCAAGTTTTGCAGGTGAACATGATGTTGCCGCTGTCATTGGATACCCAATGGTTAAATGGATTCAAGGTTTAACTCCCAATAAA
>JAPLFV010000228.1 GCA_026390495.1 Pseudomonadota bacterium
GGCTATCCACGTCATGTTGAGCGAAGCGAAACATCTGAGGCTATCCACGTCATGTTGAGCGAAGCGAAACATCTGAGGCTCTTCGCATAATGTGACGATGCTTCGACTCTAAAAAATGTTCTGATTGTTCTTTGGTAAATCGGGGAACAGTAGAATGTCTATATCTCTAATCGATGTTCTACTGCTCCCCTAACTTGGGGGGAGGTATGGTCGGTGGTTTATTGATACTCTTGGGGGGGATTTCTCTATTAACCACCAGCCAATCAACTCTTCGGGAGATTTTTTCGAAATATTCGGCTATCTTTAAAGCCTCTGACTTGATTAGGGTTTTAATCCTCTTTTTTGAATTGGTTATTTTATGCTGGCTCATGAATGCTTGATTTCCAAACTCGTGGGCGATTTATCAGTTAGATCTCCACGTGACCTCGCAACAACGTTAGTCCTTCTTCCAACAAAACGTTTAGAGCTGAATTTAGCTGCCCATTTGACAATGGCAAAGTCAGGCACTGCAGTGTTGCCACAGACCAAAAGCTGGAATTTATTTTTATCTGAATGTATTGCACCTACCAAATCAAAGAGTTTGGTTATGGTAAGTTCATTGTTAGAGTTAACAATGAAAGACTTCTTATCGAACCACACTTCTACTTCAGGCAATGAACCCAATCAAATTTCAAGTGAGCATGCCCATGAGCTCGTCCATTTGATGGCTGAGTTGTGGCGCAACAACGCGCGTCATTCTGCTCAGCTACTTATCAAAGAGTGGCTAGAGCGACTTTGGCATTTATCAGACGAAGTAAAAATCGATCTTGATAAACGAGTCGAGAGGGTTTTTTCCAGTTTAAATCAGTTTGAAGCACATCTACTTGCCTCAGGCTACCAAACAACGGAGGCACAGCAAGCCCAAGCCATAGAGTCTAGTCTTCTGACGATGCAGGAGATTTGCACTCGCCTTCCCTATAAGCGTATCATCATCGCAGGTCTCACAAGCCTACCCAAGATCGAGATCATGTTTTTAAATCAACTTGTGGCCGAGGCACCTTCCCAGAATATTTCCATTGAATCTTGGATCCACCAGCCCTGGAGAGATTTAAGTGTCCATGCTCCACTAAGATTGCTAAGTCAGGCTAAGACGGATGCTGAGTCACCCAAACTCAATATTTCAAGAATGATTCAGTGTAAAGATCCCGTCGATGAAATGGCGTTTGCGATCGACCACGCAATGTCAAAAATTGACGCAGGAATGCCTCCAAGTCAGCTCATCATTGCAGTCCCTGATGAATCCATCTATCAATCCATTGCTCGAAGCCTCATGAGCCTTTTGCCGGTGACTGCCAATATTCCACTTGCTAAAGACTTGAATGCCACGAACTCTGGTCGCTGGTTCGCTCAGCTCATCGATCTACTGAAACTTAAATCCTCAGAATCATTTGTTCGACTAGCAAAACACCAAGACTGGTCCAGAATTTTTAAACTTCCAGTATTGAATGAAAACCAAGTTCGCCACGAAACTCAATTGGAATATTGGCTTCAGTTTGCCCCAAACACAATTGGTGATCTTGATAAAACCAGTCTAAAAACCTTACAAAATGATCAAGTCAAAGAATTGATATTGAACTTTGATCGAGGCTTTATAAATGAATACTTTTTCAATCAAAATTCTCAAAAATTAGACTGGGCAGAACTACAAACCTGGTGGCAAAAAGCGATCCAGGAACCAGTCGAGAGATTTCTAAATCAAACAAAAAAACATTGTTTCTTCTTTCTCAACAAAACCTTTTGTCAAAGGAGCCTAAACAGCTTGCCTCTTACCTCGAAGATATTTTAGCGGTGGCCAGGTCAACCTCCTTGAGAGACATAGGCGAACCACTTGCAGGCTTGCAGATTCTTTCCTTGACGGAAGCGCGATTTGTTCCCAGTGAATGCCTCATTTTGGTTGGGTGTGCAGAAGGAATTTTTCCACATAGTTTGCCTAAAGATAAATTGATCGATAACAGCATGTTAAGTGCCGCAAAAATATCTGGGTGGCGGGAGTTAGAGGCCTTAGAAGATACGACTTTCACCCTCCTCGCATCTCGCATTCAGGATGTTATCGTCACAACTCCTTCAAACGACGGAAATGGCGTACGCACAAAGTCTAGATGGCTTGAACGACTTGAGATTCAAGGGTTCAAAAGCGAAAGTAGCCCGTCGTTACCTTCATCACTCGATAAGTTATTAGGGTTTTCAAAAAATCCTGAAGAATTTAGCCTTGATCGTCCTGGATTGAGTCTCAAGGATTCCAGCCGTCAAACAGATCCCGATCTAGAAGGAATCCTTGAAGATCCCATTCAACATTTGAAACATTTTTCTGCCTCCTCTTTAAAAGCCTTCTTGGCATGCCCTTACCAATATTTGCTGAGGTCAAAGAAGGTCCAAAGTTTTGAACTCCGCGACGAAGATCATCCGATTAACCTGGGCTCCTTCGCACACAAAGTTATTGAATACACATTATCAACGAGTCACGATCATCTCATTAACAACGATCCAATTTTTGCGACCCTCCCATCGTCAATTAGTCATGGTCACAGGGCGATGTTTCATGAGGCCGCGCTCAAGCGTCTTAGACTGTTTTCAAGCAAAGTGTTTCCACTGGACCTTCAAGACACACCATTCGTTTTAGAGTTAATGAACTCTGGATGGGTCGCAATATCTGACCATTGGTCGTCTTTGTTTGAAAGCGGTTGGAATCCAAAAGATTCCGTCTCCGAGCTGACCTTTGGTAGAAACACCGACCGCGTCGTCTGCCTTGAGATTGGCTCTCACAAGGTCTTAATCACTGGCGCTATCGATAATTTTTATCAATCCCCACAAGGTGACTGGCAAATCAATGACTATAAGCTTGGAAAAGCGCCAGAACGATCAGAAGTAGCTAAGGGTCTTGAGCCTCAGCTTGTTCTCTATTCACTTTGTATAGATCAGTTGACAGGCACTTCATCTAATCCGTCTATTCAACCTTCGCGAGGGGTTCTCACTTACTGGAGTTTAGGTGAGCGAACATCTAAGACGATTGCGGTGGGCAAAGAGTTAGATCCCGCGCTAGCAGCTATTTTTGGGAAATCAAAATCTTCTCTAGAAGATCTACAATCGTCATTGAAACAAAAATGGACCGAAAAAATTGATAACGTCATTTCAATGGGCCGCTTTGCCGCAGATCCAAGTCATTGCGGCTACTGCGAGTACGAAAACATTTGCAGAAAAAATGATCCTCGTCACTTGGATCGAATCCTCACCCAAGTAGGAGTTGAGTCATGACATTGCTCGGCAACGATTTCGTAGATCCTACCAACCCCTTTGAAAGCGTGATGATTACAGCGTCTGCAGGAAGTGGAAAAACGTACCAACTAAGTCGCAGGTTTCTCTCCCTAGTCGCTTCCGGGGCGGATCCTTCTAGTATTCTTTGCATCACATTTTCAAAAAAAGCCGCTGCGGAGATGCGAGAAAGAATTTTACGCGACGCCATTATTTACGGCCAACCTGACTCAGAAATGGCAAAGGTAATTGAATTTAACTTAAAACAGCAATCAAATGCTGCCGTAAAAGCAGGTCGACCTTCGCCACAACTTCGACCTAATCATGAAGTTTCTAACCTCATTGTTAATCAATCTCAATCCCTCGCTATAACGACAATTGATGGCATTTTGATGGAATGGTGCACCAAGTTTGCAACAGAGACTCCTGTTGTTTACGATGATATGAAACTTAAGATGCCTTGGTCTGTCATGTCAAAGCACGAATCGCAGCAACTTGAAGCGACAGCATGGCGCAATGTTTTTCGAAAATTATCTAAATCAGTGGCCTCGCAAGAGTTAGCACCTGGAATCCTAAAAACCCTGATCGAATCATCCCCAGAGGGAAAACTCAGTCAGTCTTGGCATAAACTCAGCACTTTGCGCTCAAGCGATACCTTTATTTGGCTTGCGGAGCAAATGCGAGACTCTGCTGAGCTTCCGTATCAATGTGACGACCTTCCTTTTCCAACCGATGCTGACATCGTAACTCATATCGAAGGAAGCCTGAGAAACGTCCTCACGCACGTATCCAACAAAGACAAAAAGTCTGATGGACTCGAGGCCCTAGAGTCTAAAAGCCTGCAGGGCCTCATCAAAGCAAAAATTCTTAAATCCGACGGCACATTTCACGGGCAAACAATTTCTAAAAAAGTGAGATCTCTTGCTGAACAAGATTGTCAGTTTGTGGAGCAAAGTGTTCGAGAGTATGTGAACGGCCAAAAGCTATTGGCGTTGAATGCTCAAGCGAAGCTTTTATGGTTTTTTTACAAACAATGGTCCCATGAATTTTTCTCGCTTAAGACAAAAGAGGGACTTGCTCAGTTTTCTGACGCTCTCAAAGGCGTATTCTATTTGTTTCAAGCTGGTTTTGCTGGAGCAAAATGGCTTATTCAAAACAAAGTTAAGCATTTGATGCTCGACGAGTTTCAGGACACAAGTCGGTTGCAATGGAGAGTCTTCTCTGAGCTCGCAAAAGATGTCCTGTCAGGAGTCACGACTGATTCTTCAGCTTTGGCAGGAACGGTTTTTGTGGTGGGCGACCCCAAGCAAAGTATTTATGCATTTCGAGAATCTGCTCCAGAAATTATGGATATGGCAAAATCTGATCTAACACCTCACGGGCTGCAAGATGTCGTGATGTCAACGAGCTGGCGTTCTGCACAAATAGTTCTAGACGCGGTGAATGCTCTTTTTTGCGATACCTCGATGATTGCAAATTTTCCGCTGCACCAAGCTGCCAAAATTGGCGAAAAATATGCTGTACCAAACGTCGGCGGTGTGGGACTTTTGCCTTTGATAACTGCAGTCAAAAAAGCGAAGAGTAAGCCGGAAATGGATCAAAGTGTTTCGCTCGATATTCAAAATGAGCCAGTCAATTCCGATTCCTTGGGCACAGAAAGTGATCTCGCAAATGATCAAGATCAGGACGATAAAGGACCCGTTGAAGCTCAAGCTCTTCAAGTATCAAATTATATTAGGCGATGCCTTGACGGCCTTGAGCCAATTTCAATTATCGACAAAGATTCAAATAGCTTTCGCGTGGCACAACCAAAAGATTTTGCAGTACTCTATCCCAAATCTACCCATGCCCATATTTTGGAGAAAGCTTTACTCGATCATCGGATTCCTTGCGTTCGCGAAGAAAAGAAAGGTTTTTTCGACCGACAAGAGATCAAAGATGCTGTTTCAGCATTGCGCTGGACTGCCTGGAAGTCGGACTCTGTCGCGTTATTGACAATAATCAAGAGTCCGTTTTTTAGCGTTCCTGATCAGTTGATTTTTGCAGCCCTCACGCACTCGACCAAAGACTCTAGTAAAAATGAATTGTTTGGACAAAGTGGCTCAAACATATTTGAGCAGCTGATAAGCTCAGAACAAACGGTTATCAAGAATTCAATCAATACGCTATTGAGCTGTTTTCAGGGCGTCACTCCATTTGCGGGTTTTACAAAGATGTTAAGCGAAACTTTGGCCTTAGAGAGCTACGCTCAAATGTTCCAAAACCAAGAAGGGCTATTGGCATGTGAAAATCTCAAACAATTTTTGGAAATTCTTCGCTGCCTTGAAAGCGACGGAATCACAGACATCTATTCGACTCTGCAGCATTTAGAACGCATGGAAATCGAAGACGAAACAGGAAATGCCTCTACCGCAAGCAATTGTGTAAAGCTTATGACAATTCACAAAAGTAAGGGTCTCGAGTTTCCCGTGGTGTTTTTGATGGACACCGCCAGAGATTGGTACAAAGAGGAGACATCTTGGGTCAGATCAGTCAAAGAAGGTTTTGAAGGGTTTCGCTACATTGGCTCCAAGGATGACCGACCATATAATAGTCCTGAATTTTCACAAGTCCTCATTGATAATGAAAACTATCAACGTGGAGAAAAGGCGCGTGTACTTTACGTTGCGATGACACGAGCAAAGCAATATTTGTTTGCGACAGGATTTTACAAGCCGACAAAACTTGAGCCAGAAATATCTCCAGACTCTTACTACAAAGAAATCAGACAGTCGATTGCAAAAATCGGCGGTAAAACAGATGATACTGGACTTTTTGTTGCGCTGACGTCAGCACCAATTAAGGTCGCTTCAATCGAAGGAACGTCACCTCCCAAAACGATTGTAACCAATTCGGATTCAGATTCAAAAGATGAGCCAACCCCAAAGTTGCGCCCGGAGATCTTAATCTTGAAAAGGCCTCAGAGTTCTGCCAGCGAAAAAGAATCGACCCAGTTAAATGATCTTCCTACAGTGAAATCTGAGGTCAAAGACGTCTTGGACACTAGTTTATCAGCAAACCTGAATAACGCACCCTCGGAAACAAGTGGACCAATCTATGGAACTGCCATGCATCTGGCTCTTGAATGCCATTTACGAGGTCTTCCACTCAACGACGACTACATCTTATCGCGAATCAATATTGGATCACCTACTGCTCAATCACCAACAATGAATGAGGCCTCGGAAATCGCGAGAACTGCTATCGTCGATGCCAATAGCCTCATTTTGTCTGAATGCTGGCGAGAGCTGATGTGCGACGCGGCCCATGTGTACCCAGAGTTAAGCCTTGGAATTTTATCAAAATCAGACTTAGATTTTGTTTTTTATCAAAAACGACCTGATTTAGTTATCGAACGAAACGATGGTAAGTATATCGTCGTCGACTATAAAACAGATCTTCATCTAAGCGATCAAGAACTGATCCTAACTTATCGACCGCAGATACAAGAATATTGTGAGGCAATCAAAGCAATCTTTAATCAAGATGAGGTAGATGGGTATATTCTTCAAACTCGAAAGCAGAAACTCATTGGGATTCAGCGATGAAAATTAGACCTTCCTTAGCAGCATCCCCTTCAGATACATGGACTCTGGAAAGCTTAGCAGCACTGGGTGATCCTCTGCTTGACTTAAATGTTGCACGATTTGCATCTCAGATTTTGCATCGACAGATGCGCCAAAAACTACCTTTTGAAACAAATCTCGGTCAATAAGACCGCTACAAGAGAATGTTGCCAGAAGCCCACCCGGACGAAGTAACTGCATGGCCAGAAGATTCAAATCTTTGTAACCGCGGCACGCTTTATCCATTTGCGACGTTGAGGTAATAAATTTTGGCGGATCTAATATGATCATGTCAAAGAATTGTTGTTTAGATCTCAATTCACGCAGATAACTAAACACATCAGCTTTCAAAAACTCATGCTGAGAAGGATCGAAGCCGTTCATGGACAGATGACGACGAGCTATATCTAAAGCTGGCATACTTTCGTCTACATTCACGATTTTTGTCGCTCCGCCTTGGGCGCATGAAACTGCAAATCCTCCCGTGTAGGAAAAACAATTTAAAACCAACTTTTCTTTAGCATACTGCCCCACGATGCGTCGACTATCTCTTTGATCAAGATAGAATCCAGTTTTGTGCCCATTCAAAACATCAGCCACAAACTTGATTCCGTTTTCAAGAAATTGAACTGACCCATCACCTATTTGGCCATAGTGTACCTGTTTGTGCTGCTTCAGACCTTCCTTCTCTCTAACGGCTTCATCACTGCGTTCTATCAAAACATCTGGTTTTAACAGCTCCAAAAGAATTTTTATGATTTCCTTGCGCCAAACATCCATTCCTGCAGTCAATATCTGAAATGAAACCCAGGCACCAAACTGATCTACAACAAGACCTGGTAATTGGTCTGATTCATGTGCGACAAGCCTAACACCTGTCGTCAATCCATTGGACAACACATGATTTCTGCGTGCAATACTCGCACTAATTCGCTGCTTCAAAAAATCCTCATGAATAAACTCCTGTGCGTTGCGAGTTAGCACACGGACACGAATCTGGGAAAGATGATTGTAATATCCTCGCGCAATAAATTGTTTTTTAGAATCAAGGACGTCGACGAGATCTCCAGGCATACTTTCTTGCGGCTTTGGCTCTGATTTAATCGCTCCGCTAAATATCCAAGGATGGCCGTTCAAAACTGGTTTCTCTTTACCAGCATTCAATACAACTGTGTGGTGATTCATGTTGACGGCCTCATAGGTAGTCCAAGTTAGATGAGAAATCAGTAGCCCTCCCTATACACGCCTTTTAGGGTTTAATAAATGAAGGATATTTTCCGTGTTATTGCAGTAGGTTCGAGGACTTCTCTCAATGTTTCGGGTGACGTGCCGAACCCCATCGTGCGCCTTTACAAGAGGCCTAAACTCGCACGCTCTGGAGGAACCCATGCTAAAGAAGCCAACTATCGCATTCTCGATTGCGGCAGCGCTATGCTGGTCCTGCGGCCCTCAGGAATTAGACCTATCAACACCTGAATCTTCTAAAAGAAACAATGACACTGACGATCCATTTGCCGATAGTACAGCAAATGAAGATGGGTCTACCCCTACTTCAGACCCTGCGCTGACTATCGACAAGTGTGTCGATCTAAATTCTCTGCCGACGAGCCCTGAAGCTATTTCCAAAGCCCTCAATCTGGAGTCGTTTTCGAAGTCGTTTCGAAAAAATGGAGTCTTGTCAAATTTAACCAATCTAGTGCCGGTAAAGTTCTCGGGGAAAATGTCATTAATCAATTCCTTGAACAGCTTTAATTTGAACCAATTCGTCACCCCACTGCCATTGCTGAAATCTGACGATCTTACTCAATTTTTGAAGAACACAGTTACAGGTATTCAGGCAAACATCATTCCCCAATCGTCAAGAACAGCCCTCGCAACCACGAACAAAGAGTGGACAAATCTTAGCTGCATTTTCAATCCAGCCACAAAAATCACCAAGCCAGGCTCGAACAACTTTGCAATTGAATTAAGCAAAGCAATACCATTGGGTCTAAATCCATCGATGAACTATCTAGACCTTCTTTCCACACTAAATAACAAGTCTCAATTTACAGATATCGTCGCCTCAATCTCTTCATCGCAAATTTCTAACCTGCCAGTGGGCAAGAGTTACAAGGGAAATGTGACCATAGATAAGATTACTGACCCAATCAACTCGGACCTAGTCACTCTTAAAATTGGCTATAATTTTGGCGGCACGTCGATAAATTCCATTATTGGACTGCCAGTTTCAATGAGCTGGACAATCAACAAGCAAACAAAGGCCGTTATCTCCGTAGAAGTCGATGTGGGTAATGGCAAAATTTTGAAGTTTAAATAGGCATAAAAAAAATCGCTAAAGATTTGGTCGAATTATTGAAAAAAATCTGACATAATTATTGCAATAAAAATAACTTACAAATTTATTGCAATGGATTCCCATGTCAGAATTTCAATGCCCGTCATGTTCGGGTGTTTTAAAATTTAAATCAACGTCTTCAGTGACCATGACTTGCCCATTCTGCACGTCAACGGTTGTGCGGCACGATTTAAATTTGGAACTTCTTGGTAAAGTGAGCGGCACAATAGAGGATCTATCTCCCTTGCAAGTGGGAACCAGTGGCTACGTCGGGTCCAAGGCCTTTCAAATCGTAGGTCGTGCAACTTATTCCTGGGATGATGGAGTCTGGAATGAATGGCGCATCACTTATTTAGATGGTTCAAATGGATGGTTGGCCGAAGCCCAAGGTGAGTTCACTATTTTCGACGATGCTATTTCCTCGGCAGATAAAGGTTTTTTGAACAATTTAAAGGTAAACGCCGAAATTGACTTCAATGGCAGCAAATTTATGGTTACTGATATTAAGAAGGCCGAATGTATTGGAGTTGAAGGCGAACTTCCTTTTGTTGGAACCAAAGGCCGAAAAGGCACGTTCTACGATCTTTCAGGATTTAAAAATGAGTTTTTGACATTTGAAGAGACAGAAGCCGGCAGCAATCTATTTCGAGGGCAAAAAATTGATTTTGACAACTTAAAATTGTCGACCCTGAGGTATATCGATGGCTGGGACTGAAACATCATCAAAAAAAGTCAAAAAATATAGTTTACTCAATGCAGAGAAGAAAAAAGTTTCTAAATCTCTTCAATGCCCAAACTGTGCCGCAGGGCTAACTTTGCGTGGCGTTGGTGTTTCCATTGCCATTAAATGTGAAAGCTGCGGATCAATAATCGATCCTCGAGACGAAAACCTTTCGATAATTTCGACTGCCAAGAGCGCTAAGAAGTTTGAGTCCGGTCTAGAAATTGGCGGAAAAGGTCGCTTGTTTGGCACGTCCTGGGTCGTTATGGGCTTCATTCGACGCGAGGATGTTGATGAAGGATTTGGATGGGATGAATATCTACTCTACAGCCGCCAAAAGGGATTTAGGTGGCTGGTCGATTTTCAAGGTCATTGGTCATTCGTGTCTCCAACGAAATACCTACCTAGAGTCATTCCTAGTGGTGATGAGCCCAAGGTTACTTATGAGTCGAAAACATACGATAAGTTTCATTCAGGCAGGGCTCGCGTTGTATATGTTGAGGGGGAATTTTACTGGCGCATCGCGGTCGGCGATAAAGCTGAGTTTGTAGATTATAAGCGAGGAAATGATCAGCAGGTGACTGCTGAGACAACTGACGATGAATGTGTTTGGTCTGAGAGCAACAACATTGCATTTTCTCAGATAGAGACTTCATTTAAAGTCTCCGCCGACGCGAGATTGAGGGCCCTGAATCCCGTAGACGATGAAGATGCTCCGCGATCCAGAGCTCATATGAACAAAGTTCTTATGATCGCATTTGGCTATGCGTTCATTAGCTTTATCATTTTCGCAGCATCTGCCCTTTTTTCACAAAATAAGTTAGTTTATGTAAAACAAGTGACCGCAAAAGTGCCGATTCAAGGCGAAGTCAACAATCCAAATGTTATCACCGAAAATATTGAATTTACTGGCAGCAATTCTAATGTGGTCGTTGACGTAGTCTCAGATGTCAACAACGGTTGGACTGATTTTGATGTCACCCTAACCAATGAAGAAACTGGGGTTGCCTATTCAATTGCAGGATCAAATGAATTCTATAGTGGCTATGAAGGTGGTGAATCATGGTCCGAAGGGTCAAGATCATTTGATCATACCTTTTATGATGTTCCTGCTGGAAAATACGTTCTCGACGTAGATGCGGAGTCCACTACATCTGTTCCTGTCTCTATAAAACTTCGCAGGGATGTGCCGGATGTGTTTAACCTGATCATGTCGCTTGGTCTTTTGTTTGGATTTGCGTTCATGGGTGAAATTGCATTTTATCGCAAAGAACTGTTTAATTTTTGGGTAGAGCATGCCTGAACATTTTTATAAGGAAACACAATGTATTATAAATTCTATCTCCTCTATGCATCTCTTGTATCGTCTTGGTTTTCTTATGCCGCAGTGACTAAGCAATCCATGTATCGTTGGAATGAGCGTTCTGCAAGCCATGGGGCAGTTCAAGGTTTGAATCACAAATAAAGATTTAGAAAAATATTTACCATTCATTTTGAGGAGTCAATCCATGCAATCAATCAATCTTTTCTATGTCGTTAACGCCTTACTCTTTTCAGTCATAGGACTGATTATTTTAATGGTCAGTTTCATTGTATTTGATAAATTGACTCCTGGAGATCTATGGAAAGAGATCGTTGAAAAACACAATATTGCTTTGTCCATTGTTGTCGGCGCAATGACCATTGCGATTGCTCAAATCATAGCCTCAGCCATTCACGGATAACAGATCTACATGGAAAAAGCCTATCTCATATCAGTCTTTGTCATTGCAACCTGTGGATTGGTTTACGAACTCATTTCGGGGGCTCTTGCCAGTTACCTTTTAGGAGATTCGGTCACTCAGTTTTCAATGGTCATTGGCGTATATTTGTTTTCCATGGGCATTGGGTCTTACCTTTCAAAATTTATCACTAAAAACCTTGAAGAGACCTTTATAAAGGTTGAGATCATTGTTGGGCTCGTTGGTGGATCTTCGGCAGCGCTTCTATTTTTTGCTTTTGATTTTGTAGAACATTTTCGGGTTCTACTATTTTCGCTAGTGAGCATTGTAGGTATTCTAGTTGGCCTCGAGATTCCTTTACTCATGCAGCTCTTGAAAGATCGATTTGAGTTTCGAGATTTAGTAGCAAAAGTCTTTACTTTTGATTACGTCGGCGCACTTTTGGCATCTCTACTCTTTCCTTTGGTATTAGTTCCTCAGTTGGGTTTAGTAAGATCAGCTTTCTTGTTTGGCATCCTTAACGTAGCCGTTGCCTTATGGACGATTCAAGTTTTAGGACTAAAACTGGGCCGATTTAGAAAGGGATATCTTTCGGTAGCTGGTATATGTTCCCTCGCCTATTTAGTGATTGGATTTGCGGGAGCAGACCGGCTTACTTCATTTGCTGAAACAAGGAACTATCAGGACACTGTCATTTATGCAAAATCTACTAAATATCAACGAATAGTTGTTACAAGGAGAGGCCAAGATATTCGCTTGCATCTCAATGGCAACTTGCAGTTTAGCAGTCGAGACGAATATCGATATCATGAGTCTCTCATTCATCCAGGTTTAGCAGCCCACGAAAATGCTGAATCGGTTCTTGTTTTGGGCGGTGGAGATGGGATGGCTGTTCGAGAAATATTGAAATATCCAAATATTAAGTCAATTACTTTAGTCGATTTAGATGAAGAAATGACATCTTTGTTTAAAAATAATCAGAATTTAGCAGCCTTAAATCAAAAGTCACAATCAGATAAAGTCACTATCATCAATCAAGACGCCTTTCAGTGGCTAAAAGCTAATGATCGTCAATATGATTTTATTGCAGTAGATTTTCCTGACCCAAGCAATTTTTCAATCGGTAAGCTCTACACCAATTCATTTTATAAATTATTGAAAAACGCTTTAAGAACTGACGGCATAGGAGTGATTCAATCTACATCTCCCTACGTCGCCAAGAACTCATTTTGGATCATAAACCGAACCCTTGAATCAGTTGGTTTTTCAACAACACCTTTTCATGCTTACGTGCCTTCTTTTGGGGAATGGGGATTCACGATCATTACAAATGAAACGTTTCGCCCTGCAGTTCAATATCCAAAAGATTTACGTTTTGTTTCCAAGACGACCTTCCAAGGAATGCTAGAATTTCCAACGGATATGATGGTTGACGGACCAGGTGTGAATCGACTCAATAACCAACTCCTAGTTCGGACGTTTGAGGAAGAGTGGAGTCACTATTGATGTTTGATCGCCGCACCCTCCTACAATCAGGTCTGAGCTTTTTTGGAAGTTATGCTTTCACAACCGCCTTTGCTGCTAAGGTCAGGAAGAATGAGTGGTCAACGAATGGAAAGCTAATTACAACCCATGCTGACAGAGCGCATTTATTAAGAGCCAATATAAATCACACACCGACCTCAACTCGCAAAATTGAAACTCTCATTATTGGTGGTGGAATTTCTGGTCTGTCTGCTGGCTGGTGGCTGCAAAAGAAGGGATTGAATGATTTCTTGATCGTGGACCTAGATCAAGATGTCGGTGGAAATTCGCAGTCGTCAAAAAACCACATTAGTCCATTTCCTTGGGGGGCACATTATCTGCCGATTCCAAGCTCCACATCATTGTATGTAAAAGATTTTCTACGGGATGTTGGCGTGATTAAGGGAATGGATCAGGACGGGCTTGACATCTACAATCCGGAGTACCTTTGCGCAGATCGACAAGAAAGACTTTTCTTCAAGGGAAGTTGGCAAGACAGTCTCATACCTCAGAAATATCTCACTCAAGACGAACTGCAACAGTTTGCAAACTTTCACAGCTACATTGAAATCTGGAAAAACAAAATCGGACGCGACCATAAGCCTGCATTTGCAATACCTGTTGCCTTCTCTAGCCAAGATCCGGAATTTCTAGAGCTAGATAACATTTCGTTTGCAACTCTGGCCACGTCTCAAGGTTGGACGTCAAAGCCTCTGGATTGGTACCTAAACTATTGCTGCAAAGACGACTATGGCCGAGGGATACATGAGGTCTCTGCTTGGAGTGGCATCCATTATTTTGCTGCTCGTAGCGGCATTGGCAGCAACACCGAATCTCATTCTGTGCTCACTTGGCCCGAAGGCAATGGATGGCTTGTACAACAGTTTGAAAAAATATTAACAGGTAAAATAGAACGATCAAAATTGGCTATTCACATCAATACCAAATCTCATCAGCTCTTTGCAGATATACTTTCATTCAAAGATGGCTCCGTTGAACGAGTCTATGCAACAGATATCATTTATGCAGGACACCGGCTATCAGCCGCAAATGTAATCGATCAATATAAGGAGTCAAGGCCCGCGTTTTTGCAAAACATGGAATACGCGCCTTGGCTGGTGGCCAATGTTTCCATAGAGGGCCTTTCTGAAGACGAGCGTGAAGATCAGGCATGGGACAATGTAAATTATTATCAAGAATCACTTGGGTATATTGTCGCCGACCATCAAAATATAACAACACGTCATCACGCAAATACGGTTTTGACCTATTTTAAAACCTTGGATAGTTTTGACCCCAAGACCTCGCGATTGGAGGCTGGCCTAAAAAGCCACCAAGATTGGAGCGAGATGATTCGTCAAGATTTAGCAAAAACTCAACCTAGAATTGCAGAAAAAATTACAAACATTGACTGCAAGGTTTGGGGTCACGGCATGATCTATCCCAAAGTAGGGTATATCTGGGGCAAGGATCGGAACAAGAGATTTGAATCCTTGGGTCGGTTGCATTTTGCGCACAGCGATATGAGCGGCATTTCTATTTTTGAAGAAGCACAGTATCAAGGCGTTGAAGCAGCAAATAAAGTGATTCAATTGCAGGCTTCGTCTCATCACAGATCCGCCGCAAACACTCCTGAAAATAATGTCTACTAACGAGCCACAAATTACCAAAGATTGGGCGAGGCTAATTAAAGGCCAACCCTGGATTTATGGTCCGTTCTTTGACCAAGCCTTTATCTTGTGTCCCGGAATCGTGCTAGCTATCGCGTTAGTGTTGTTGATTGGCCCAAATGATATCAGTTTTGATAAGCATTTTTTAATTTGGGTCGTCTGCGTTTTACTAGTAGATGTCACACATGTTTACAGCACCATTTTTAGAACTTATGCGAACTCTATTAATCGTCAACGTTTTAAGTCCGAGCTTTTATGGACTCCAATTATTGCGCTAGCAACTGGGGTCATGCTGTACAGTCTGTCAGACCTTTTATTTTGGCGAATTCTTGCCTACGTGGCGGTTTATCACTTTGTCAGACAGCAATACGGATTTTTAGCACTCTATCGTTTTCGCGTTGAAGCGGTTTCGCCTTGGAATGCTCGCATTGATAAATTTGCGATTTATACAGCAACCTTGACCCCGATTGCCTTTTGGCATGCTCATTTGCCTAGAGAGTTTCACTGGTTTATTGACGATGATTTCGTTACAGGACTGCCAATCCCTGCGTTCTATTTGATCGCAGTTGGGTTTGTACTTTCAATGGTGTTCTATTTGGGAAAAGAGATTCAATTTTGGAAACTTCATCATAAAACGTCTTTGCCTCAACATTTAATTTTGTTTTCGACCATAGTCACCTGGTGGATCGGGATCATTTATTTTAACAATGACATTGGGTTTACGGTCCTTAACACATTGAGTCACGGCATACCTTATATGGCACTTGTTTGGGCGACACAACAAAAGCAAAAGCAAACACAAAATCAAAGACAACAGTCATTGCAGTCTGAGCAATCAAATTCACGAGCTCTTTTTCAGACACTGAAACCTTCCGATATACGTGAATCACAATCTTTTAGTAGAAGGTTACTCGCAAGAGCGAATGAAAATAGTTTCTATGGAATATTAATTTTCTTGGCCTTTTTGATTGCGTTGGCCTTTTGCGAAGAGTACCTGTGGGCTGGTTTGGTTTGGCGAGAACATTTGAGTTTGTTTTTAGGAGCTGAGTTTTTACCAAGAGTTTCTGATCCTACTCTTTTGGCGTTCATCGTCCCGTTGCTTAGCCTTCCGCAGGTGACTCATTACATCCTTGACGGTTTTATCTGGAAGGCGCCGAGCAAAGATTAAGCTTTAAATTAACAAAATGGCCCTTGAATGATTTCTCACATTCAAGGGCCATTATCCGAAATCGCAGTTAGAACTATTTTTTGAAATAGCTTTTCAAACCAGATTGATCAGCCTTCATCGCTTTGTCGCCTTTTTTCCAGTTAGCAGGACAAACTTCACCGTTTTTTTCTGTGTACTGAAGGGCCTCGAGAAGACGAATCATCTCATCAACATTTCGTCCAAGAGGCAAATTATTGATCGTTTGTTGTTGAACCACACCTTCTTTATCAATCAAGAAAGTTCCGCGAAGCGCAATGCCGTCTGCAGGAATCAACACATCATAATCTCTAGAAATTGTTTTATTGATGTCAGAGACAAGCGTATAGGTGACGCCTTTGATACCGCCATCTTCGCGAGGAGTGTTCAACCATGCAAAATGAGAAAACTGACTATCGACTGAAACGCCAATCACTTCGCAGTTCAAGGATTTGAATGCCGATAGTTTTTCTTGGAACGCGTGAAGCTCAGTCGGGCAAACAAAAGTAAAATCCAAAGGATAGAAGAACATTACGACGTACTTACCTTTGTAATCAGAAAGACTAACGGATTTAAACTCGCCACCGACGACTGCCTCTGCTTTGAATTCAGGTGCCTTGCGAC
>JAPLFV010000239.1 GCA_026390495.1 Pseudomonadota bacterium
GATACTTGCTGGTTCAAGTGCTAATATCTGCTAGCTAAACATAATTTGCCATACATTTCATAAGGGTCTTCTCTGATTTGGAAACACAAAAATTACCACAATCACTAGAAAAAGCACTGAGTCGATTGACCGCCAATAAGGCCCATTCTACTGGGAATGCTGCCCAATGTGCCATTTCATTGCCTTGTTCGGCCTGTCAGGACCATAAGGGCATTCGCTTAGAAAACGATGGAGTTTTTATTAAAGCGAGCCTTTGTTCCTGTGTTACTACCTGTAAAATTTGTGCTGGGACTTGCGCAAAACCCGAGAGCGGGGGAGTCATTGACTGCCAAAAGCCGTCGCCGGTAAAGATTGTAGGTCTTTTGAATGACGCAAAAATTCCCGGACGTTACGTCGATGCGAGTATTAAGAACTTTAGCAATTTTACGGGATCAGGCAAGACGGTCATGGCGCAAATCATGCGCTGGATCGAGCATTTCGTCCCAGGGAAGAGCAGTGGGCTATTACTCACAGGGTCTGTCGGTGTTGGAAAAACTTATGTTATTTCTGCAGTCGCCAAGGAGCTTGCGCTTCGAGGGATCAGTGTTCGATTTGCTGATTTTTACCAACTTGTAAATGAGTTAAGAGACGCCTACTCAAGCGACGGCAAATCCATGTCACCAACAAAACCCCTTCATGATTTTGAGGTCTTGGTGATTGATGAATTGGGTAAGGGGCGCAATACTGAGTGGGAAGTGTCTATTGCTGATAGTCTGATCAGTGATCGCTATAACGGCAATAAATCCATCATTGCCTCTACAAATTATGGCCTGAAGGAAGGAAATACTGACGCAACTCAGCGTACAATCGACTTATGGTCAACAGGGCCTCAAAGCTCAAATCAAATGAATGCTGAAAGTTTTGAAAATCTCAATAAACGACTGGGCCCAAGAATTTTCTCGAGACTTAAGGAAATGACAGTGTTTCTTGAGTTGACTGGTGCAGATTTTAGGAGGCACTAGCCTTAATGTCTGACTTAAGCCAAACGTCCCCTGTTTCAATTCAATGTAAACTTCCACAACTAAAATTTTGGAATGCTGAAAATCATTTTAATGGCCTCATATTTCATGAGACATCAGTCGAAATAGACCCCAAATTCTTTTCATGCTGCTTAGGCACCGGATCCATTTTTCCCATTGATAAAACAGAGGCAGCCGTTTCTTGTGCCGTAAGGTTCAGGCTGATTTTAATGATCGATGTCTTGATGCAGGCCGAAAAACTATGGTTTGGTCTGAATGTGGCCCAGGCTTTGGGGCTAAATAAATCTAGTTTGCCTGCCTCAGCTAAGTCGCAGATCGAAAAAGCTGTGGATCGCTGGAGAAAATTGCATTTATCAACGTTGCTACAAGGTCGAAAAGGACGCCTGATAGCGGACGAAGTTGAGATTCAGATTTCAAAAGATAAAAGTATGTCTGATACCATTGCATCCTTATGCTCTGCGGTATGGCACGATGATGTTGGCATTTTATTGCATGTGCACGGTCAAAATACGATACAGACGACTAGGTGGATCGATATGATAAGGCGCCATCCTGGTAAGCGATTTGTACTTTTTGTTTGTGATATTCATGATCTATGGGAGCCACAGAGGCTTGATGAGTTTGAACAACTCGTCAGCTTTGCATCGATGGTGAACCTACCGACGTGGCTTTCGCTTCGTCGCCAATCAAAAACTCAAACGAACCAAAATCTTGCAGCAGATCGACCTGATCCAAATCAATCCGTACCTGTTGTGGGTCGGAAACTAAAAGAGTCTTTGGAAAAAAGAATTAGCAATCTAAGAAAGCAGAACATAGAGGACTTGATTAGCATTCAGTGTCTTTCTAAGTTACGTGAAATTTGTGAATTGCCTAAACAGCGCTTAAAAAAATCAGAATCCAACTCATTAACTCCCGAATAGAAGCTGATCGCGGCAGTGATTGATCTTAGATCTTCTGATTTGATAGCCGAATATTATCAAGAATAATCGATATTGTTGCTAAAATCTCAAATTCGCAATTGATCGTGTCAATATAATCTTCAGCCTTGCTACCGATAACTTCCTTGGATGCATAGATATTGTCATCAAGGGGAGATAAAGATGTTTTTCAATTTTTTGAAAGCTTCAACTGTATTGGCAACCCTTTGCCTGAGTTCTTTCAGTATTATTTCTTATGCGGCGGATGAGAAAGGATTGAAAGACCAATTGAACTCTTCCCAAATGAAGACTCGATTTTCTTTGATTGGAATCATTTCAGAAACTGGCAGAAACCAAAAAGGAATTGCCGTCGTTTTAGATAAATCAACCGGAAAATCTTTGACAGTGAAGGTTGGCGAAGAATTGATACCGCAAAGCCAAGTTATGCTGAAGATGGTTCAAAGAAATCGCGCAGTTTTGAGTTTGAATAATCAAGCGTGGGTTGTGACCCATGAAGAAACGGCTCGAAACGATGACGCCACAAAAACTACCGATACGTCAACCTCGTCTGATAAAATCTCTAAAGTCACTCGGCTGGACGATGATTTGAATGAGCAAGCTGATGCAAAGTATTATCTGGAGTCTGACGAACCAGGCCTTTTTGAGCGTTGGTATACCAACCTAAAACTAAAAAGCGCCCTATCTCGAAGTGAACGACAAGCACCCAACGGCGAGGTTTACCTGCCTGCGGTTGATACCAGATTTGATGAGAATTTTGCAGGCGATGAGAACGAGTTGCTGAACCAGACTGATGTTGATGACAGCACTGAGGCCTCAAAAACGCGCAGATCATTGCCAAAAAGAGTCGATCGGTAATTGGTTGAAGCAGCAACCAATCTAGCGTTCAAAAAAATTACTCGTGCTCTGCGTTATACCAGCCATCTTGAGTGCGACGTTCGTGAATGAGTGCCCAGGCCGCTCCCGAAAAGACTTTTCCGAAGGCTTGAATATCAGAATCATCGCCGGAAGGCTCTGCACGAATAATCACATTGAGTTGTCCACATTGGTTTGCGAGACTCTTGATTTTTTCGATTTCGGCGCGCGCAGATTGCAACGTATCAAAAAAAACAACATCGTATTTTTTTAAGCGATTAGACGAGGGTTTTACCTGCACTGGCTGCTTGTAAATCTGCCTTGTTGGAGTCATCACACTCGTGATTGCAGGAACCCCTTTAGGAGTGGGTGCAATTGGATTAGGAGTGTATTTTACTTTCGGAACATCATTCTGAAACGATGATTCGGAATTTCGACTATCATTATATTGTTGATGGCGATTGTCAGAGCGGTTGTCGTGTCTTCCGGGGGAACGATGGTCGCCTCTATCGTTCTTACCCTGCCGGTCACTTCTATGATCATTCTTGACATTAGGCCTTGCCGTTTGATTTGGGCCGCGATTGTCCGAAGACTGGGCGTTCGAGTTCATTGGTCGATTGGAGCTATTTGGATTTCGTTCTCCAAAGTTCTTGGGCCCAGACTGCCGATTTTCGTTTTGGTTCCTACCTGTCTGATATCTATCAGAAGATTGTCGATCGTTTTGCGGTCGATTCGAAGATGCCTGCGGCCTCGATTCATTTGGCTTGCGATCATTGAAATTTTGCGTTGGACCACCGCGATCATGTTCCTGACCAGGATTTTGACTATGACCGGAAGGTCCCCCACCTTTTTTATTGCGACGTGGCATTAATTTGATCCCTCTTGGATTCTGTCTAAAACAGTTTTGATAGCGTCAGAAATCGGATGCCTTGATTGCTGTCCTGAGTCTCTGTCTCGAACTGTTACCGTACCGTCATCTAAAGACTGCATGTCAACTGTTAAGCAATACGGCGTTCCAATCTCATCATGTCGCGCATATCGCTTTCCAATGGATTGCTGCTCGTCATAACTTACGTTAACGCCAGCTTTTCTAAAGGCCTTGACGATCTCGCGAGCTTTTTCGGGCAAACCATCCTTTTTGACCAGTGGCAATATGGCAGCCTTTATCGGAGCGAATTTTGGGTGAAGCTTGAGAACAACTCTGGTCTTCTCTTGCCCCTCAGCGTCGACACTTTTTTCTTCGCAGTATGCGTCTAAAAGCATGCAAAGTACTGTCCGAGTTAGTCCTGCTGCAGGCTCAATCACGTAAGGTGTGTAACGCCATCCTTGTTTTCCAGTGGATGGATCTACTTTGTTTTGATCGAAGTAGCTTAGCTTTACCCCGCTGGCCTCAGCGTGTTTCGTAAGGTCGTAGTCTGTACGCGATGCCACGCCTTCAAGTTCACCCCAGCCCCATGGATAGAGGTATTCAATGTCATAACAGTCATCAGAATAGTGAGCCAATTCATCTTCATCATGGCGACGAAGCCTAAACTTAGCTTTGTCATTGGCGTAGCGACCATACCAGTCGAGTCGCTCGTTTTTCCAATAGGTTAACCATTCGCCTTGGCTGCCTGGCTCGCAGAAAAATTCCATTTCCATCTGTTCGAATTCGCAAGAACGAAAGACATAATGCTCTACGACGATTTCATTGCGAAAACTCTTTCCGACCTGTGCGATCCCAAAAGGAACCTTCATGGACATGGATTGCTGAACATTCAAAAATTGAACAAACATAGCTTGGGCCGTTTCGGGTCTGAGATAAACAGCACTTTTCCCTGTTGTTTCTTCGATGGCAGCTCGTTTTTGCTCGGAGGTCATAGAATCTTTTAGTACATTTCCAATCTCACTTAAGGGATCAACCGGACCCATGCTCGTTCGAAACATTAAGTTAAACTGCCGTTCCGCGGAAAGTTCTGGGCAGGAACAAACAGGGCATACGTAGCCTCGATCTTGGACTTTACCCTTTAGTTTTTCGCCGCCAGACTTTCCGCCTTTTATATAGGCCATCTCGGTGCCAGCGGCATGTTTTGGGGCTTTATCAGCGCGAAATCGTTCCTTGCAGTTCAAGCAATCAACTAATGGGTCAGAAAAGCCTGATAAATGGCCTGATGTCTTCCAGACTTGTGGGTGCATCATGATAGAGGCGTCGATTCCAGTGACGTCCTCTCTTTCGTAGACCATACAGCGCCACCATTCGTTTTGAATGTTGCGTTTAAGCTCAACTCCAAGAGGGCCGTAGTCGTAGCAACTTCTCAAGCCTCCGTAAATCTCGCTGCTTTGAAATATAAACCCTCTGCGTTTGCACAAGGACGTGATTTTTGTCATTAAGTCAGGTTCTACGACAGCCATGGGAACAAGCTCCTGTTGAAACGATTCGAAGTACAACCACCCCGAGGTAGGTGCGTTGAAACATTTAGATTCCAGTTAAATAGAATAAAGACCTCTATGTTTATACAGGATTAAAGCGTTCTTGTGCAATGCAACTTCTTTGAATCTGGAAAACTATGGAACCGGGTCCTGAGTCCTGTAGCTCCAATTTTACTCATGGTCCTGACTAAGACGCGGAGACAGGGAACACTAGCTGGATTGATTTTTGAGTTTTTGCCAAATGGGGGCGTTAAGGTGAACATTTCAGTTGCATGACATCTGACTCTTAGACCATGCATGTTAAGTATGAGCGTTTTTATTGGGCAAGATACTGTTTATCTTGAGTTTTACAAGTAAGGTCGATAGTATTCTGAAAGTAAAAAGTAGTTTAAGTGGAACCCTATGGTGGGTTTACTTTTTTTAGTTGAGGTCAATATGTCAAAGCGTTCAGCAGTCGCATCAAAAGCAGAAAGAACAGTAGAGAAATCAGAGAAGAATTCTGGCTCAAGCAAGAAAGGCTTTTCCGATTTCAAAGTCAAAGATATGTCTTTGGCTGAATGGGGCCGAAAAGAAATTGAAATCGCAGAAAAAGAAATGCCAGGTCTTATGGCTTTGCGCAAAGAATATAAAGGCAAAAAACCGCTGAAAGGCGCGCGTATTGCTGGTTGCTTGCATATGACGATCCAAACAGCAGTTTTGATAGAAACATTGATTGAACTCGGCGCAGATGTGCGCTGGTCAAGCTGCAATATTTATTCGACACAAGATCATGCTGCTGCTGCGATTGCCGCAGCGGGAATTCCCGTTTTCGCTTGGAAGGGTGAAACTCTAAAGGAATACGATTGGTGTATTGAGCAAACATTGATGTTTGGCGATAAGCCACTCAATATGATCCTTGATGATGGTGGCGATTTGACCATCATGGTTCATGAGCAATATCCGCAGTATCTCAAACACATTAAAGGTGTTTCCGAGGAAACCACGACAGGCGTACACCGCTTGTATCAGATGTTTGAAAAAGGCAAATTGAAAATTCCAGCGATTAATGTCAACGACTCTGTGACTAAATCTAAATTTGACAATCTTTATGGATGCCGCGAGTCCCTTGCGGATGGTTTAAAACGTGCGACTGATGTGATGGTTGCAGGCAAGGTTGTAGTCGTTGCTGGCTACGGCGACGTTGGAAAAGGATGTGCGCATTCTATGCGTGGTTTCGGAGCTCGGGTTCTGATTACAGAAATCGACCCAATTTGCGCATTGCAAGCTGCTATGGAAGGGTATGAAGTTACGACCATGGAAGAGGCTGCGTCTCAGGCTGATATTTTTGTAACTGCAACAGGTTGTGCTGATGTTGTCACTGATAAGCATTTCAAGTTAATGAAAGACAATGCCATCGTTTGTAATATTGGTCACTTTGACAGTGAAGTCGATGTTTCTTGGCTCGAGAAGAATTGCAAAAGTGAGATTAACATCAAACCCCAAGTCGACAAGTTTCTATTGTCAACAGGCCGCTCGATCATTCTTTTGGCTCGCGGGCGCTTGATGAACCTTGGCTGTGCCAATGGTCACCCAAGTTTTGTTATGTCCAGCAGCTTTACAAATCAAACCATGGCGCAGATTGAGCTATGGTGCAATCCATCGGCTTATAAAGTTGGTGTGTATGTACTTCCAAAAATTCTTGATGAGAAAGTGGCGTCGCTGCACCTGGATAAGCTTGGCGTGAAACTAACAAAACTTACTAAGAAACAAGCTGGCTATCTAGGAATTCCTACCGATGGACCATTTAAGCCAAATCACTATCGCTACTAATAAAGTTTTTCAAATTTAACCAAAGGAGACTGAGCATGGAATTGTTTGATTGGAAGAATAGTTATAACTCACGAAAAATCAGAGCCGTTGGATTTGAGTGCGATGTTAATGTTAAGCCTGTTGAGCTAGATATGACATCAGGTGCTCATAAGGCGCCAGATTTTTTAGCTATGAATCCTAACGGTAAAGTTCCATTGCTAAAGGATGGAGCTTTTTCCTTGTGGGAAAGTAATGCAATCATGTGTTATGTGGCTTCGAAAAGCAAAGGCGCTAAGCTTCTGCCGACTGACGCAGCGGAAAGGTCCAAAGTAGACCAGTGGTTATTTTGGCAGACGTCTCATTTATCTCCGTCCCTTGGAAAAATTGGATACGAGAAAATTTGGAAAGCAAAGTTTGGCTTGGGAGCAGAAGATCCAAAAGCCATTGAAGCTGCAATGCCAGAAGTCGACCGATTTTTGAAAGTGTTGGATGGCGAGCTTTCAAAACGTGACTGGGTTGCTTCTAATCAATTGACTGTTGCTGATTTTGCTTGTGCGGCAGCATTTATCAGCCGCAAAAAAATGGCGCTTGATTTAACACCCTACAAGTCTTTGACCAAATGGCTCGATAGAGTGGAATCTCGTCCTAGCTGGAAAAACGCCGCTTGGTGATAATCAACAAGATCGGCGCGGATGTAGAATCTGCGCCGATTTTTTTTTACTCCAATTGGATGGTCGTCATTCGCATGATTTACTGCGAAAACAAGTGCTAACCACGCAACCATCGACTGATTTGGTATACCAACATCGCCTGATGTCTCGGCAAAATGATGGCGGGCAAGGGTTTTCGTCGATCGAGAAAGTTGCCGAGTCGAGTGCTCCCAGGTCGTTGCCGGAATTTACCAATAGCAATCTTATTCGACCATCCGCACTTTGCAATTCTTGGTTATCCTCGTTAAGGAACCAAAAACGTGGGATTTGAGGCCTAAGTTCAGTTCCGTCAATTGAGATGAGCTGACCGTCATACTGATACGAAAATTCAATTTTACCACTGCCCTCACTTATAATTCCGACATCTGCAGTTACGAATGTAATGCTTTTCAACTCATTCGAATAAGTGCGCCCAGCCAGCGATGTTAACGTTTCCCCAAACGCCGCAGCGCTACCAAGATAAATCATTAGGATTCCAATAATAAATTTTAGATTCATTTTCATTTTCATTGCTTTTTCTCCAGTTTACGCACCCGAACATCGAGTGCAGGAAAAGCAATATCTCAAACTTATTGTTGAATTAATATAAATAGTAGCAACACATTCATTGCTTAAAACGAAATATAAGACTTCGCGGTTTTTTTGAAACCAGGGACTATTGGCTGAATCATTGCGGCTGATTCCTAGAATAATTCGATCGGTAAATGACTTGCTAAAACGCCTAAAGAAGAAAGAAGGCCAAACTACGTGAGATACCATTTCAAATATACTAAAGAAGGCTCCATGTATTGGGCTAAGTGTGTGGAACTAGATAGTTGTTTTACGCAAGGAAAAACGCTGGACGATCTTAAAGAGAATATGCGCGAAGCATTAAACCTTTACTTGGATGAGCCATCGAATAGCAAGGCAGAGTTCGCGCCGCCGATGAAAATAGTAAAAGGTCGCAACATAGTCGCGGTCTCTGTTGATCCTAAGATCGCTTTTGCACACAATCTTAGGCATTTCCGCACTTCTCGTGGTTTGACCCAGAAAGAAGCGGCGCAGCGCCTTGGATTTAAGAATCTGTTTAGCTACCAACGGCTGGAGTTTTCTAAAACTGCAAACCCAGAGCTAATGACCTTAGCTAAGATTAAAGAGTTGTTCCCTGAGTTTGATTTAGATGAAGTAGTAGGGCAGTAGCTACTCGCCTCCCACATTTGAAGATCATATAATTAGAAATCTCGGGACAACACTGGAGCGATGTACCAGAACGGGTCCATTTTTTGGAGAACTCTGCCCGCCATGTTACAATCAAGGAATCCAGAAGATGTGTCGGTGGGGGCAAAGAGTGAGTTATGGGTTTTCTTGGGAAATCCAATCATTATGCTTATTTGCGTATTTTTGAACACGCCGGTGGACGCGTATCTATCTGTTATGACTGCATAGAAGATAAAGTTAAAGTTTTTTCGGAAAAACCCGATAGGTTGGCTCACAAAGACAGATGCTCTTACTAGTGGGCAGGTCTCAAGACAAGGTAGATAGATTGATTTGAAAGTTTACACGAATGGAGGCGCTTTATGAGTCATAATGACGACCAAGACACCAGAAAACGTCACAACGAGCAACTCATCAAAAGAATGAAGGCCGGGGAGTCTCTATGGTCCTATGACAGCAAAGCCAGCTGGTTTCCTCCCAGACCGATCATTGAAAAGGACCCTGAAGCTATTAAAAGGCTCTATAAAACTGGCGAGTCTCAAAATGATTCCGGGTATAGAGATCCAACCGTTAGACATATCGAAAGCCGTTTGAAAGTGATCACTGGCGAGAAAGAGACTCAAAAGAAAGATAAGATCGAAGACGCAAGTTGATTTCTTAAACCTTTCAATTAATGAAAATGGAAACCGCCCAGCTAGGGCGGTTTTTTTGTTTTTGGAAGACTTAGAATCATCTTTTGACGAATTCAATGAGTTTTCGGTAAAATTGAAAATCAGGTTTGTCTTTAATCATTTCGAAGGGATTGCTATGAAAATTTGTACGATTCTGGGAGTCATATTCGCGATGTTTTATGTTCAAGGCTGTTACTCAACTGATACCAAGAGAGCAGGATCGCCGATGGAAGTATTAAACGGCGATAAATATCAGCCAGTTTCAGAAGGAGTTCGATTTGGATCGATTCCTTTATCGGGACCTTTTGTAAAGCGAAAAAATTCGAACACAAACGTGACTGGAAAGATTATTGAGCGTGGGGCAAATGATTATTTTAAGAAACCTTTTAAATTTAAAAGAGTGATCTTAGAGCGAAATGGTGAGCAACTGACGACATCATCAAATGAATTTGGAGAATTTAAATTTGCCTCAAACATTGCAGATGGCGCATGGATATTGAAAATCCCCCAATGTCCTGACCTTTCTAAGACGGTCGACATCTCAGGATATGATTCGGCGACAGGAGATTGGGAGATATCTTGCGTCAAATAGAGTTTCTAGCCGATTAAAGCAATCATCGAATCTCTTTCATGCCGCCCATATACGGTTGCAGGCATTCTGGAATACCAATCGAACCATCGGCCCTTTGGTGAACTTCCAAAAGAGATATCAACACCCGTGGCGATGCAATCGCCGTGTTGTTGAGTGTATGACAGATTTTCGTAACGCCATCTTTGCCCTTGTAACGAAGCTTTAAGCGGCGGGCTTGAAACTCATGAAACGTCGAGCAGGAGTGTGTTTCGCCGTAGTTTTTGCGCGACGGCATCCATGATTCAATATCATGTTTACGCACTTGTCCTTGACCTAAATCGCCTGTGCAAACGTAGACGACGCGGTATGGAATGCCAAATGCCTGTAAACACTCTTCGGCATTTTGTAAAAGCTCTGCGTGGTATTTTTCGGATTGTTCGACGCTCGATTCACCGATGATGACCTGTTCGATTTTTTGAAATTGATGAACTCTATAGAGCCCAGACGTATCTTTTCCGTAGGTACCAGCTTCACGTCGAAAACAACTGGACCAGGCCATCATTTTGAGTGGCAGTTTTTCTTCCGGCAGAATTTCTCCTGCATAGTAGCTCGTGAGGGGAACTTCTGCTGTGCCAACTAACGCTAACTCATCTTTTTCAACGTAATAGGCTTGATCGCGTCCCGTAGGAAAATAACCAGTTCCAGTCATGCAGTCTTCTCTGACCAAGACCGGGATACTCATCGGGGTATAGCCCTTGTTACAGAGCTTATCGTAAACGTACCGCAAAACTGCTTGCTCTAGGCGAGCGCCCAAGCCAGTCAATACATAACTACGACTTCCGGCAATTCGAACACCGCGTTCAAAATCGACAAGACCTAATTTGAGGCCAAGTTCCACATGATCTTTGGGTGTAAATGAAAATTGAGGAGGTGTTCCCCATTTTTTAATCTCAACATTTTCAGAATCATCTTTGCCAATCGGAACATCGCTGCGCGCGGGCTGCGGCACCAGTAAAAGCATATCTTGAAGCTGAGCTTCTGATTCTGTAATCGTTTTCTCGATCTGTTCCATCTTTAGTTTGATGTCAGCAACCTGAGATTTCATGGATTCTCTTTGATCGGGAGAAGCCTTTCCAATTTCTTTAGATAGTCGATTGCGTTCAGCTTGAAGTTGTTCAATCTCAGTTTTCTTTGGGCGAATATCGGCATCCAATTTTAAAAGCAGGTCGATGTCGATAGAATTTCGTTTATCGCGAGCGCCCTTTTTCACTAAGTCGCTATTGTCTCTGATGAATTTGATATCGAGCATGGAATCCTCGCGCGTTATGTCCCGGGGGACGACAAATAGTAGGTCTAATCTATGGTTGCAAACTTGAGAGGTAATGGTAATAAATTCAGGCGTTTGGCGCAATATCAGGTTTAGATTCTATAGAATCTTTAAAATCTTTTTAATAAAACTTGATTTTTTAATAAAATAGGTTTAGAAACTAAATGGAAACTACGATAAAAAAGGCTCTTAAAGATAGCCCCTTTTCAACCCTAGGTCTTTCAGAATCCAATATTCTGTTAGCACCGCTGGCCGGTGTTTCTGATCATCCGTTTCGACGTATCTGCAGTTCATTGGGTGCTGATTTGACCTATGTTGAGATGATTTCAGCAACCGCAATGATCTATGAAAGTCGTAGAACGTTTGACATGTTGAAACGTCACGAATCGGAAGCGAAGCTTGGCGTGCAGATTACAGGTCGCTCGGCTGAGGAAGTAGGTCAAGCGATCGCTGTTTTAGATAAGATGCCGTTTGATACAATCGATATCAATATGGGCTGTCCAGTAAGTAAGGTCGTAAAGAACGGCTGCGGCAGCGGAATTTTGCGCGATCCGGAGCGAGTGTTCAAAACTGTGAAAGCTGCGCGAGACTCAACAGACAAACCTTTGTCTGCTAAGTTTCGATTGGGTTGGGATCATCAGTCGATGAATTGGCCTGAGGTTGCGGATGCGATTGAATCAGGTGGCGCAGATTGGATGACGATTCATGGTCGGTTTCGAAGCGATGACTACGGAGCACCAGTGAATCTTGAGCAAATCGCTGCAATGAAGCGACGAATTGGAATTCCTCTGATAGGGAACGGAAATATTTTTTCCAGATCAGATGCTTTATATATGCGTGAATGTACCGGTGTTGACGGTGTGATGGTGAGTCGAGGAGCCCTCGGAAATCCGTGGATTTTTCGCGATCTCGCTAGTGGGCAAACACCGGTGACAATTGATGAGTGGGAAGATGTGGTTTTAAAGCATCTAAAGTGGCAGCAAGAAGAGTACGGCAATTCTGGATCTGGTGCGGTTTGCATGCGAAAGCATTTATTGTGGTATGCAAAAGGATGGCCCGGAGCAAAAAAATTGCGCGAGGAAATAAACTCTGTCGAACTCTTGAGTGATTGTGAAAATTTGGTTGTGAACTTTGCAGCCGGCTGCCGAGATTCTGGTGAGACTTTGAGAGCTGATGTGTGGCCTAAGGATCAGGACAATCGATTTATGTGGGATCCAAAGTTTGATATGGATCGAAAATTGGACCGGGGCGTAGGTGACGATCAGATGGAATCGATTTTATAGACGTTAACTTTGGATTTTAAGGGATCATAATATGTTTTATGAACCTGCTAGAAGGTGCCTTTGGGGTGAAATTTGATGTCAAAGGCTGAATCTGGGTGGTTTTGGAAGGTTTTTGGGATATTTTGGGTCAAATTGGCCATTATTTATGGCTACGGACCCGACTGAGGCTTGAAATAAGGTAAACGTAAGTGGTATACGTTTGTCTGGTTTCTTTTAAAAATTCTATTCGGAGGGTGATTTATGAAAGCAAGTTAATGTTATCAGGAGTTGCCGCTGGTGTTCAGGCTGAAGAAGTAAAGGCCGTCAAAAAGACCGGTGGACAACAAATTTTAGACAGTCTGTCTGGTTCGGTTGAGGCGAGACTTCAAACTTTCAGTTTGAAAGATGCTAATGGCGACACTCAGAGCAATCGTCGTTTGGCTCTACGCCCTAAATTGGCGACTGATTTGATGAATGGCAAACTAAACGTGAGCATTACGACTCCAATTTTAAACCAACAGCATTCTGCAAAAACTGAAAGAGCTCGCCCTGAGCTTGAAACGAACCTTTCTTTGATCGACAAAGAAAACGTAACTTTGGACATCTACAGCTTTCACTATTTGAAAACTACTGATCAAGCTTACGATGGCTACCTTGACCTTGATCTTGTTGTGAAACAAAAATTGGAATCAGCAGCTGGTCCAGTTGAGCTTTCCATGTTGATTGAGCCAGAAGCTAACTTGAAAACTGACAAAGTTGACGCTGCAGTGACTCGCAGAGAGCGTCCAGACGGACTAAGCTTATCGGCAGAAGCTGCAGAAGCAGCTCCAGTTGCTGAGCAAAAAGAAACTAACAAGGCTCTTAACCTTTACCCAAAAGTTGATTTTAAGCCTAGCGCGGTCCCTGGCCTTTCACTAGCATTCGGAGCTATTTTGGCAACTACTTATCAGCCTAAATATGTTCAAGTTATCAGTGATGACGGATCTTCTTCTTTGAAGGATGATGGCTACAATGTTTCTAAAGACACACAAGTTCGATACACAGTTAAATACCAAATCAGTCCTGATGTTTCCGTTTACAACCAATTGCGTCAAAATATTGCTGGCCACTTCGAAGCCGGCTTATCAGAAGGCCCACGATTGGATAACAGAACTGGCATCACAATGAACTTGTTCTAGTCTCAACGAATCTACCCAAAGAACTTACCATAACCACATAACCCCTTGCCTTGGAGCAATCCTCGGCAAGGGGTTTTGATTTGTGCTAAAATATTTCAAAGAGTCTCAAAAATTGAACCATAAGGGGCTGCTGAATTTTGCCAAGTACAAGGCAGGGGTCCCCAGCGAGAATCGTAGCTGGGGTGAGCTCAGCGAGAAAAAAAGCGCAGTGTATATTTACATACTCGAGCATTTTTTTTGAGCGAAGCAACGATGTAATTGGCAAAATTCAACAGTTCCATAAGGACGAAACCTAGGAATGACTTCAAAATCACGACGAATGCTTTTATTCGCTAGCTCCTTGAGTACCGTTTTAGCTCAAAGCCCAGTTGCCTTTGCAAATGTGGTGGGAGCTGATACTCAAAATTTCAACGCGACTCCTGATGGTCTTGATTTTGTGACCGTCGAATCTTCTGAGGTGCTTCGCAGTGGAGTCTTTAATTTAGGACTTTTTTTAAACTACGCTGCAAATACTTTGCCTGAGTTTCCCCAAGATGGTGCGTCGGCCGACCCCAAAGGTAAGTTGCAAGATCGCTTGCTCGGTGCAGATTTTAATTTTGCTGTCGGTCTGTTTCGCAATTTTCAGTTTGGACTTAGTCTTCCGCATACACTGTCTCAGTCCATTGTGAATGCCACTGATAATCAAAGGGGGCAGTTTGCAAAGCCAGGGACAACAGAAATTCGGCCCTCGCTAAAATTTCGATTTTTTGGCGATCAACACGGTGGTGTCGCGCTCGTGAGTAGTGCGGGCGTCAATATGATTGAAGGTAACGCATGGACAGGTGAAGGCGCTCCCCCAATTCTCAATTTTACGATTGCAGCTGATACTGAGCTCGGCCGTCGCGTGGCTCTTGGTCTTAATCTTGGATATCGAAAGCGTACTCCAGGAGAGAAAATTCTAAACGCACCTGTCGAACCGCTGGGTGATCAGTACATAGGATCCTTAGCAGCTAGTACTTTGATCTCGAAGATAAGAACAAAAGCCATCGCTGAAATTTACACGTCGACTCCAGTCAAGAAAGGATCGAATTTCGGCGACAGGACAAGCAACAGTGCTGAAGGTCTACTTGGTCTGAAGCATGATGCCACAACTGATTTAGCTGTCCATATTGGTGGGGCTATGGGACTAGGGAAAGGTATTGCTTCTCCGGATTGGCGGCTTTACGCAGGTGTAAATTACACCTTTGGTCCTTTGTTTAAACATAAACAAAAAGAGGACGTCCGCAAACGTAAGCCTAAGAAAAAACCAAAACCAAATAGACCGTCGCTGGAGCCAAAAAATCAACCTGAGCCCTATGAAAATCCAGTTATTGATGAGCCAAGTTTTGAAGATGATAACGATGGCGTCATCGTTCATGACAATCCATTTATTGGAACTCCGACTGAAGGCGAAGAGACGTTTGTCATTAGTAATGTCATGTTTGCTTTTGATGAAGATAAAGTTGTGCTGATCGGCACTAAAGATATTCTCAAAAATTTGAAGAGTTATTTATACAAAACTCCTGTTTTTAAATCTTTGGTGATTGAAGGGCACACTGATTACGTCGGTGGAACAGCCTACAACCAAGATTTGAGTGAAAGGCGCGCAGAAGCGATTAAGCGCTATTTAATCGACATTTTAGGCGTAGAGGCAAGTAAAGTTGCAAGCGTTGGCTATGGGGAATCTCGACCAGTTGCTGACAATGGAAACTTTCAAGGTCGACAATTGAATCGCAGGGTCGAGTTTAAGATTTCTAGGTAGATATCCTTTGTTGATGGATTTATGTGGGAGGTTTTATGACTCAAAGAAAACGAATCCCCTTGTTGGGCGTCGGCATAAGCTGCAGCTTCATTATCGCAAGCCTGGGGCCTTTGACATCTTGCAAATCACGCTACGAGTTTACAAATAAGGACAAAGCGGGCGCTAACAACGCCGAAGAAGAAGCAGTACCCTTTGAACCCTCGGATTCAACAAATGGCGGCTCAAATGGAGGGACTGACGGCAATGGCTCGACGTCTACACCCAATGGAGATCGCACCGATTCTGATGGCGGCGGTGGAACAAATGGAGATGGCTCAAGTGGAACTGGTAACGGTGGTACCGGCACTGGTGGGACTGGTAACGGTGGAAATGGAACGAATTCTGGAGATTCTACGGCGACTCAAACAGGAAGTCATCCGGTTGGAGATGTTGAGGTGTTACAGAATAGTGTTAGTGTCACAAATATAGTTGTCGGAATACCTGTTTTACTGCGACCGACGATTGGAACCAGAGACCTAGATAATTCTCCTGGATGTGTGAATCCAGGAATATTAAAAGCCGTTTGGCGAACAAGAACTCAAAATATTGCGACGATACAAAGAACATCTGCTAGTGACTGCAGAGCGTTGTCGACGGCAGGGCAGTTTACTCGGGCAGGTACAGTCACAATCTATTTAGATGTCACCACGGATGAAAACGAGACCGCAACATTTACGAAGGTCTATCCAGTTATCGTCACGAATTCTGGATCTAGCGGATCAAGTGGACCTACGCAAAAATAATATTGAATAGACAACTTGTTTTTTGCACCGTTTTCGGCTGAATTTTATATTCAAATAAATTTGAAACTTACCATTTCTCTGACGGCAGTGTACAGCTTTGATGGATCATTGAGCAAATTTGGCAAAGATGAAGCGTTGTATCCGATGACAGGTGACTGTGATTTGCGATATGATGTTTTCAAGAGGATAAGATGCAGATCAAAACGGTCATGCTAATGGTCCATGAAGCATTGAATGCGGCTGGTGCGACCCATGCATTAATCGGTGGGATGGCATTATCGGCACTGGGAAACCCTCGAGCAACGAACGACGTCTATTTTTTAGTACACTCGGATTTTCGATTTGAAATTGAACGTGAAATGCTATCACGGGGTTTTGAACTTTTTCATTCGAGTGCAGAGGTAGCCCAATGGACAGGGATGGTTCCTGTGGACTTTCTTTACGCAAATCGTGAAATTACGAAAGAAATGCTAAAGCGAGCAAATTCAACGATTAATGAGATCAAGTTGAGTGGAATTACAGTTCTAGATGCAAGTGACATTATAGGGCTAAAAATTCAAGCATACTGTAATAATCCTAAAAGATTGTTTCAAGATTTGGCTGATATTCAGAAATTGATTGAAGTAAATGAGATAGATTGGAAGAGGGTCAAAATTTATGCGGAAGCGTTCAATGAATGGCAAAGAATTGAATCATTCAAAACAACTAAGTGAGCATGAGTCTTTCTTTTTACCGAATCAAACGCATTTGTTTCAAGATGGTAGATTGAATGTGGAAAAATACTTTCAGTTTCTTACTGATTTTTGGAAACTTATGGACGATCAAGGCATCCAACGGTCGAAGCGAGAATGTATTGTCATGAACGATCCTAAGTTTTAAGTGAAAACACTATAAAGTTGTGCATTTGTAGTTTTTTGGTTTTACGATGATTTTTGAAAACGCAAATTCTGGTTGGAGCATGATTTTGTTGCATGGTCCTTTTCACTTTCTTTTATGGACGTATAACGAGCCTCTGAACGCCTCCAACTCATGACTAGAAGTGTTCTATCATCTTTCGGTCGATCAACGTTTTGAGCGTCAAAAGCGTTAATGATATCTTCAAGGCCTTCAGGAGTTCCGTCGAAGAATGCTAGGTGCTTAGACATATATTTTAGCATTTTGGATAGCTGGCGACTGCCCGTCACATAGCCGTCACTAAACAAGGCTATGAGACTGCCTGGCATCAATTGCTTTTCGACCGAGACAGAATCGCTCATGGACAATACTTCCATTTCCCATTTCCCATAAGGTCCTGGATGAATGAGGATTGGGGCATTGAAATTTGTTTTGTATGACGAGATCGTTCCGGTGATGTCATCAAATTCAACGGCTGCAAAAGTTGGAATGTCAGGGGTTTCGCTAATTTGTTCCATGAGTAGCATTTGTTCCTGCTTGAAGGCATCAAATCTAGACTGTGAATCAGTATCTGTGGAAATTCCCTTGTCCCAATTGTTTTTTGCCACCATGTAGCAGGCTGTTGCTTTGAGTGCCGCTTGAACCCCATGACCTGTCACGTCGCAGATCAGGAACGCAAGTTTGTTTGTAACGCGGTCCCATTTTGCATAGTAGATATCACCAGAAACATAAACAGCCGCTTCGTGATGGTTTGCAAGTTCGATTTGTTGGGGGAGTTTTGGAATGTTAAGAAAAGATCTCTGCACGGTTTGACCGAGAGAGAGTTCTTGTTCGATCATATCACCGTGAATTTTTGCTTGAGATAAGTTTGATACCCGATTTTCAAGTGTCGAGATGTTTGTAAGGGCACTTAAAGTTCCAAGATACGTGTATAGGGTTTCATAGGATGTAAAAAAATGTCTAAAGGTTTGCGATTGATTCCACTCTGGAAAGTAATGTAGCAGAGGGCCTATTATCTGCTGAAAACTACATGCTGCAGCGAGTATAAGCGCTGCTTTTCGCCAAGGTAGGTTTTCAGAACGAATACTAAACAGTGCCATTAAGCAAAATATTGTTCCAAGTGAACCCGCAGTGAAGTCGCGAAATCTTGGTATGACATCGAGTCCTGAAATACCCCATTCAACTTCCTTAAATCGAAAATAGCCATAGGGAATAGAAATTAGCGTTGTTGCCACAAGCCAGTAGGCAGTATTAGGCCTAAACATCCTTGAGATCTGGATGAAGAAAAATAGACGAAAGATATCACCCATCTGATAGAAGGTATGAATGAACATCTTGGAGTAGGGCACATCAATCCACCGTTCACCAAGTACGATTGCTACAGCCTCGCACCCAAGAAACATAGATAAGCCAAAACTTTCAGGCGTGCTATCAATGACGACGAAAATGAACAGCGCGAAAAATGCGATCAGGATTCGTGACATGATCGACATCACGGCACCGCGAGTGTCGCTTTGAAGGAGGAGGAATTTCTCCAAATTTTTAGAGGTGCGTGGAGTAGCCACATACGGAGGAGTTTTTTTGATACCTAGCTCAATTGTATCTCCCGTATTAGGAATTGCGACAATGATTTTGATTCGAAGAAATTGATCCAAAACGGCGCTTTTTCCTGCGCGTACTACAATTCGTTCGCTATCAAGAAATCGTCCCCACGGCATATCATTCATAAATACAAATGCCTGGCGGTACCTTAAAGCAGGAAGTCCAATTGCAAGTTGATCGGTGCCTAGTCCGGTAATCTGATCGGCTGTTAAGGGAATTGTCATCTGAACTTCAGACCAAGTTGACACTTTCTTTGCATCCGCAGGTTGAACAGATGGAGGTCTTGGACCTGTGTTTAATATCATGAGGTCGCCGGCTGGCTTCACTTGATTGACGAGACTGGGGTAGCCACGTGATGCGCAGTCCATATCGCAATGTATGAGCTCAGGGTCGCTAATTTTATAGAAGAAGTTATCTTCTGACAGCAGAACAATTTCTTGGTTGCCCTCTGCAAATTTTTGCCAATTTTCAATTGATCGTGATCTCATTGCAAAGGCACTAGCTAATACAGTAATCATAGTGATCGCATAAACCATCGTAAAGCGATTGCGGGTATTCAACTTTCCTAAATTATTGCGGCGACTATCGTACAGCCGCTGGAGTATGCCAGCAGATTTAGGTGGATTATTTACATTTTTTGGTTGGATTTCCATACTTGGTGTATCGGACGTATTTTGCGAGGGATAATCAAATTACCTTTTTGGCAGAAACCTTGGTGATTTAACTTATGCTGACCCATGGTGAAATTGATGGTTTTTGTGAAAATCTAAAGTCGCCACATGTTGGTTTAATTTGTCGATCGATATTGGGGAAATCAAATGGTTTTAAGGATTTGAAGTTATGTAAATTACTTGATTCTAACGTCTTAAAAATGCCGCGCCAATTGGTTCGACAGAAAGCCAATAGTTGACCATCAACGACGGTTCAAGATTTTCTACGAAATGTGACCAGCCCATTGGCAAATACAATGTCTCACCACTATCGACGTCGAAAGTGATTGGATGCGCTTTGGAAAATTCAGGGAATAAATGCAAATTCGGAGAACGTAGGTCAATGGCAGAAGTTGCGAAATCTCCTCCTTTTGAGGCCGAAACGCTAGACATATATAAATGAGGCGCATCAGCAGGCGAGAATATTGTCCAACGTTTTTTGCCGGTAATATGAATTGCGAAGTTATCAGAGGAATCGCGATGAAGTGGTGTAATACAGTTTTTGGTGCCAAGCCAGACTGTAGGCGCTTCAAACACTTCAACTGGATATAAATTCGGGATATTCGCTCCTATTGATGCGAGGAAATCAATAGGAAGCGTGAAATTGCCTGCATATGGAGGTGTTTTGGAATCTAACTTGTTGTTCAAAATATCCTGGATATAGACACTTAGTTTCTGATCCATGAGTAAGCGTTTTTCGGGGGCATAATTTTCAGGATTTGCATAGTCGCCAAGACGAACTTTGACCTGTTTTTCAGGGTGTTCTTTTAAGATTTTTTGCCA
>JAPLFV010000411.1 GCA_026390495.1 Pseudomonadota bacterium
CCCGCAAGCAAACTCATTTTGGTAGAAATCGAGGCTCATAAGAAAGTAGGTGCCTAAGACTGATTGAGCCTCTAGTAATGCACTATAAAAGGTATGTGACGGCTGAACGCCCGTCAAAGGATTTTGACAAACTAAATCTTTGATCGGACCTTGATAAGTAAGCCACTGCCTCCCAGCGGCAATGGCTTTATCAATATATTCTTTATCCATTTTCAAGGCTTACTCGGTCTGTTCTTTGGTCACAGTCAAAGTGCCAGTATCCTTGTATTTGGACGCTGTCATACGAAGGATTATGCTGTTGAAGATTGCAAACACAATTCCAATAATCAGTCCTTTTAACAGGTCAGTTGAAAGAATTGCGATTCCTGTTGCTGGCCAGACCCATGCTTCTTTGGCATTTTGACGAACAGCTTCAATCATGTGCTTTACATTTATAAGCTTAATGCCAGTGAAAATAAGGATAGAGGCTAACGCAGCCAGCGGGATATGAGAGAGAACTTGAGGTGCGAAAATGATAAATAGGGCAATCCAAAGTGCATGCATAACGGTTGATGCCCTTGTTCGGGCTCCCGCGTCAATGTTTGCTGCACTGCGGACCATAACACCGGTCATAGGAAGGCCACCGAACATTCCTGAAACCGCGTTTCCAACGCCTTGGGCAAACAGTTCTCTATTTACATTAAATTTAACATTCATGTGTCTTTTAGTTGCCATAATATCGACGGATTTTGCAGTTAGCAAGGACTCCGCACTGGCAACAATTGCCAAGCCGATTGCGGGCATAGCTAGAAGTGTAAACATCTGCCAATTTGAAGCACTGAATGTGTCAGCGAAAGTTTTGAACGCATGATCACCAATTGGCGCAATTGACAATCTCGGAATCACAACAAAAAGTGATGCAAAAGTAGCAATCAAGACGGCGGGCAGCGCCGCAGGGATCCATTTAAATTTACCCGCGATTTTTGGCCAAATGAACAGTAGGCTGAAACCTAACACTGCGATGCCTGTTGCTGTTGCAAAAGTTCCAGTGCTATCAGTGAATACATTTGCAATAGCGTTTGGCAGTTGGATTAAATTTTTAATAGGGTTACCTGGTATGGCTTGACCCAGGAAAATATGCATTTGGCTGATAACAATCATAAAGCCAATGGCTGACAATACACCTTCTATGACTGTTTTGGGGATGCGTTGAACAAGAAATCCCGCTCGAGCGGCGGCCAAAAACATTTGGAATACTCCGGCCATTATTGTGATGATAAACAATTTTTCGATTCCATAAGATTGTACATATTGCAGTACCATCGCTGACAATCCTGCAGCAGGGCCGGTAACAACTAACGGGGCTCCAGAAATCAATCCGACCAAGATTCCTCCCACAATGGCGGCAACCATTGCAGTTACAGGCGGAGCTCCAGACGCTAACGCAATACCTAAAGACAAAGGGAGTGCGATGAAAAAGACAACTGAACTTGCTAAAAGATCCTGCTTAAAATCATTAAACTTGGATTGCTGCATTGAATGAGAATGCGAATGCGATGACTGAGTCATTGTGACCATACCTCCAAAGAAAGACTAATAATGAGGGAAGAAAAATATTGGGATACTAAACGAAACAAGGAGGGGGAGTTCCGCAAATAAACGATTTTTTAATTCGATCTAAATTATTCGAAGGATAAATACTTTCAAAACCGTTTCCGCTTAGGGAGTGAATCGTACGAACTTGCATTGATATGAATTGAAGATATTGTAGCGATGTTGTCGCTTGACGCTTTATCTTGCGTAAAACCCGGGCTTTTTGAAGTCCACTTTCTTGGTCTGGAATGTCTCCATCCAAAAACAAAGGCCCATGAAGTGAG
>JAPLFV010000112.1 GCA_026390495.1 Pseudomonadota bacterium
GCTTTGCATTAAACGGAAATCTTTGGTGCATTTAAAATTGCGGACTCTAATACCGATTTAATTTTTGGCATTTGTTTTTGAACTGATTTTAGGACGTCTTGATGGTCTACATCTGGACCTCCTGAGATGTTCGTTATAAAACTGCACGCAAATAAATTTTGCCCAAGACTTCGCGCCATAATTGCTTCTTGAACGGTACTCATCCCTACGATATCGGCACCTAAGACTCGCAGCATTTTGGCTTCAGCTGGAGTTTCAAAGGTGGGGCCTAATACGCCTGCATAGACGACGCTTGAGAGTTTTAATGGGTCGCCAACTATGGAGCGCCATTGAGAGTGATAAGCATTTTGCATGTCAATAAATTTCAAGAATGAAGTCTCTTTGGTGGACGTTCCAACGTTACATCCAGTGAGATTTAAATGATCAGAAATAGTTACGATCTCGCCTGATTTTAAATTTGGCAATAGGCCGCCTGCGGCATTGGTTAATATAACATTTTTAATTCCAAGTTCATGAGCCACCATGATGGGAATTGCTATTTCAAATGGAGAGTAACCTTCGTAAAGATGGACTCGGCCTGTGGCCACTAAAATCTGAAATGTTTTTTTCGAAATTTGAACCGTGGCCGCTATTAATTTTGAACCGTGGCCCGAGACGGAAGGTGACGGAAATCCTGGAATTTCCCGCATGTCAATTTCTGAATAAATATCCCAGTCTTTTACGACATCGCGAAATCCGGATCCTAAAACCAAAAAAACACTTGGTGAAAATGCACCATTAAAGAGTTTCTTTTGAATGAAAGTTGCGGCCTGCTTGGATTTGTATTGCCAACTGTGGGTCATTGAGTCCTCCATTTAAGAGAACATCGTAACATTCTTGGTGATGTCTGCCTACTATTAGGAGTGCGACAGCTTGTTCCGCAAACTCTGGATCATTGATGGGAACGACTCCTTTCGCAATAAATTTGACGGAGCTTTGGCTGCGAAATTCGCTTGGATGTTGCTCTGAGAGCTTCGAACAAAGCTGAACGAAATTCGGAATATTTGATCGCTTGAGGTCAGCCTGCGATACATGAATCCAGATCCCACTTTGCTTTGTTGAGATGTGTTTTGATAGGGCCATCGCGATTCTACCCATGGACCACCGCGGGTTGATTTCAACGAGAGGACGAAGTTTTGGTCCTTCTGGACTCATGTAAATAAGAGAGTCGACTCCAAGCGGGCCGTAGTACCCAGCGAGATATGCGTGCCGTCCGACGTCCATGATCATGGATTGAAGTTGAGATTTCCATCCCAAATCTTCGTGCCATTTTGCTAGAAATTGAGGGCCAAGATCATCAAAAAGTCGGCCAATGAAATGCCCACGATATTGCCCACGTAGGTCGGTCCAAAATCTGGTGGTTCCCATCCACTTAATCGTACCGTCAGCCTCTATATCTATGTGAGTGCTGATATCAATCATTTTATCAAGCCACGGCTCAGCAATGACATGGCCATGACGATTTAAAACAGACTGAATCCACGCAATGTCTTTTGTCGATAGTGACTCATCAAGAACGCGAATCATGCCGCGACCTGATGCACTAAACGGGGCTTTAAAAACAACAGTCTTTGAAGGTGATAGGTCTCGTAATTCACTCAAAGACTTTTTAACGTCTTCGAAGTTTTGCGGCGCCTTCGAATCCATATCATCAAGATTTAGTTTGGTGCGAAGTGATTTTGCAAAAGATTTGCTAAAAATACTGCTTGGCGCATCAGACGGGGTACTATTTCTTGAGGGGAGAGGCTTCACCAATAATGATTCAAAGGGATTAAAAACCTTGTTGGAATGAGGTGACTGTCCCCAGGGTTCAAA
>JAPLFV010000340.1 GCA_026390495.1 Pseudomonadota bacterium
AGTGAAATTCAATTTTTTGACATTGTTTAGAATCTGTCTAATGTCTTTAAGATTTTGGTTCATCTGTGTTGTGTTTGAAGTCATTTTTCCGATTTCAAGCTTTGGATCTGGAAATGAAATTGAGGTGATTCCATGGAGTGTAGTCAAGACATTTGATCGCCCTTCAGACTCATTTACTCAAGGATTACTTTATTTAGGTGGCGGTTTTCTAGCGGAGAGTACAGGGTTATACGGTCGAAGCGAGATTCGCAAATTTGACCTTAAAACAGGAAAGGTCACAGCCCAAAGCAAACTACCTGACAATATTTTTGCCGAAGGTTTAACTTTTGTGAATGGCTTTTTTTATCAATTGAGCTGGAAGGAAAATTTAGTATTTAAATGGAAGCATGATCCAAAGGCTGGTCTTGTCAAGGTGGATTCCTTTTCATTTGTGGGAGAAGGGTGGGGTTTGACAAACAGCAATGATTTTTTTTACCTCTCTAATGGAACAAGTAAAATTGAGGTGAGAGATTTGAAGGATTTTTCAGTAAAAAGCATACTAAATGTGACGGCGCTGGGTGCGCCTCAGGAAAGTTTGAATGAATTGGAGTTTGTAAATGGCGTCATCTATGCAAATGTTTGGCAGAGTTCAAATATTCTAAGAATTGACGCGGTGTCTGGAAAAGTGACAGGTATATTGGACATGCGAGGACTGATGGCAGAAAACAAGCAATTGCAGAAGAATCCAGATAGCGTGTTGAACGGCATTGCTTGGAATCCAAAATCTAAGACCATGTTTGTCACTGGCAAATTGTGGCCTAAAATTTATGAAATAAAACTTAATGCGACAAAAGCGTCGCGGAAATTATCAAAATAGAATTGTCTTAGCGTTGATTTACTCAACTTTGCCTACCTGCATCCTCGCCATTTGGCCTCGAAATTCATTAAATCGAATGAATATCATTGTTAAAATTGAATCTACGTAATCGCAAGCCAGTTTTTTTTTCAAAATTACATAAGTCTTTCTGCCAATTTAGCGGTCTTGACCATTTTTAGCGCTAGGTGTAGCAAATTCACGTTCTCGATTTTTTTAAAAAAATTGAAATATTTAGGTTTATTAATTTGTAGGGAGATTTATGCGACATTTATTTAGGAACTCGAGCACAAAGACACTTGGTTTAGTGTTCATGTGCCTGGTTTTGGCGGCTACTCCGTTCTTTCGTCTGGTTGCAGATGAAGAAGAAGTTCCCCAATCCATTCAGTATTTCGACGATGAGTTAACTGCTACTTACGGCAAGTTTCTTCAAACGGAGCTTTCGCTCTTAAAGGATCCGGGTATGCCGGTTACTTGGGAAGTTTCCTGGTATAGCTTGCCAGCGGGACTATTTCTTGAAGAAACAAATGCAAGTCGAGTTCAGCTTTTTGGTACGGCAAAATTTACTGGAAAATGGTGCTTTATTCTCTCAGCAAAGTATGGAGAGGTCGAAACTAGAGTTGACCAAGAGATTTGCTTAAGAGGACAAAATTCCAGTGATACCCCATATCCGTATTTTGTAACAGACCGCTATTTGCCAAATGCAACTGTGGGAATGCCTTACAAAGCATTCATCACTCTAGATTCGAATAGCGCACAAGGATTCGTAGGCGAATTGTACGACGGAACAATTCCATTGAATTTTACTGTTGAAGCCGATAAGGATTTTTCGCGATTCATTTTTGCAGGTACACCTGAAGAAGCAGGAGAGTATGTCTTTGTACTAAAGGCAACTGATAAGAATGGAATTGAAAATTATAGACAATATCAACTGACGGTTGATTTGCCCGCGCCCCCACCTCCGACATGCCCAAGTGGTTACTATTATGATGAGACTCTTGGATATTGCGTAGCAGATGCTCCTCAATCTTGTCCAGCTGGTTCATACTACGACTCGGTTTCAAAAACATGTATTCAGTTTCCTGCGCCTCCTCCGACAGTTTATTGTCCAGCAGGTAGTCACTTCGATCACTTCTTAGGAAGGTGCGTTGCCAATGAAGCCCCACAGTGTCCGTCGAATTATAAATGGGACAGCTATTATGATCGCTGCGTGAGACAGCCCTATTCTTGTCCAGTTGGAACTAAATATTCGTATGAGACGCTTGAATGCGAGCAGATCTATTACAGCTGTGATAGCGGCATGTACTACGACCCTAATCGAGGACAGTGCGTTTACATTCCATTGAGCTGTCCTAGAGGAAGCGTTTTCAATTCAAATACAGGTGAATGTGAAATTAGGACGGTTTCTTGTCCAAGTGGTTCCTATTACGATCCAAATCGAGGAACTTGTGTTCCAAATCGACCTAATTGTCAGTTTGGGTACCGTTATGACTATAATCAAAACAGATGTGTACCTGTTGATCATCAACGCAGATGTCCAATTGGTTCGCGATGGTCGCGACGCGATCAAATGTGCGTGCCGGTTGTTATTATTCCTCCGCCACCTCACCACCCAGACCCTAGGCCAATGCCGCCTCCAGGCCCAGGTCCAAGACCTATGCCTATGCCTCCTCACGGCCCAGTAAATCCTTTGCCAATGCCTCCAATGCCACCTCCAGGTCCCGTTACACCTCCAGGACCAGGACCCGTGATTCCAGTTCCACCGATGCCTCCAATGCCCCCTATGCCACCTCCAGGTCCCGTTACACCTCCAGG